>DATLME010000318.1:0-5147 GCA_035537395.1 Sphingomonas sp.
GAGGCGATCACCTCCCTGGTCGAGCGCGCGGTGGCGATGGCGCGCGAGGCGCCAGAGGATCGGTGGTCGGGGCTCGCGCCCGAGGAGCGGCTCATGAACGGTGCCCCGCCGTTGCTCGGCCTCGACGATGGTGCGGAGGTGTCGCCCGGCGAATTGCGCGCGGTCGCACTCGCCGCGGAGGAAGCCGCGCGTGCCGTCCCGGGAGTGAGCAACAGCGAGGGCGGCGGCGCAGGCGCGTCCCGCAGCGTATGGGCCTTGGCCACCAGTCACGGCTTTGCGGGCGCCTATGCCGCTACCGGGCACAGTGTCTCCGCGAGCGTGCTCGCCGGGGTCGGCGAGAGCGGCATGGTTCGCGATTACGCGCATCACAGCGCGCGCCTCCGTCAGCACCTCGAAGCGCCCGACGCGATCGGCCGTCGCGCCGGCGAGCGCGCGGTAGCACGGGTGGATCCGGGGCGGATCTCGAGCGGGCCGATGCCGGTCGTATTCGACCCGCGGGTCGGCGCGTCGCTGCTCGGCCACCTCGCCGGTGCGATCTCTGGACAAGCGATCACCCGTCGCACCAGCTTCTTGCTCGAAGCGCTCGGCACCCGGGTCTTCGCTGCCGGGCTCACCGTTCGGGACGATCCGCATCGGCCGCACGGCCTGCGATCGCGGCCGTTCGATGGCGAGGGCCTGCCGGTTTCGCCCGTGGCGGTGATCGAAGACGGCATGCTCGAGGCGTGGCTGCTCGACTCCGCGTCCGCGCGCCAGCTTGGACTGACGCCGACCGGCCATGCCGCGCGTGGGGTCGGTGGCGCGCCAGGCGTATCGACGAGCAACATGTTCCTCGAGGCCGGCGCGGTGCCGGTGTCGACGCTGATCGCGGACATCGCGTCCGGCGTCTATGTCACCGAACTGATCGGACAGGGCGTCAACGGCGTTACCGGCGATTACAGCCGCGGGGCTGCCGGGTTCCGCATCGAAGGCGGGGAGATCGCCGGTCCGGTCGCGGAATTCACGATCGCAGGCAATTTAAAGGACATGTTCCTCAATCTGACGCCCGCGAACGATCTGGAGTTCCGCTACGGGACGAATGTGCCGACGTGTCGCGTCGACGGCATGACGGTGGCGGGTGGCTGATCGGGCAGGGCTCGCGGCGGCGGTCGCCGCGGTCGCGGCCGAGGCCGGACAGATGGCGTTCTCGCGGTGGCGGACGGATTTCCGCCGCTGGGAGAAGGAGGCCGGCAGTCCGGTCTGCGAAGTCGATCTCGACGTGGACCGGATGCTGCGCGCGCGGCTTGCCGGGCTGCTTCCCGACGCCGGCTGGCTTTCCGAAGAGACCGCCGACAATGCCGAGCGGCTGGCCTGCGACCGGATCTGGGTGGTGGACCCGATCGACGGGACGCGGGACTATATTCGCGGCCGAGAAGGCTGGTCGGTGTCGATCGCGCTCGTCGAGGCGGGTCGTCCGGTGATTGCGGTGCTGGACGCGCCGGCGCGGGGGGAGTCCTGGACCGCGATCGCGGGGCAGGGCGCGCATAGAAACGGCGTTGCGCTGCACGCGGGGGAGCGCGCGACCCTGCCCGGCGCGCGGGTGCCGACCGACGCGCTGCCGAAGGCGGACCGCGATCTGGTCGCGGTGCACAAGCCGAACTCGATCGCGCTGAGGATCGCGATGGTCGCTGCCGACGAGGCGGATCTCGTTGCGACGCTACGCTGGGGGTATGAATGGGACATCGCGGCGGCGGTACTGATCGCCGGCGAAGCAGGGGCCGGGGTCAGCGACGCACTCGGCGGCGGGCTCGCGTTCAACAAGCCGGATCCGCAGGCGTTCGGCGTGCTGGTGAGCGCGCCCGCGATCCATGCCGCTGCGGTAGAACGGCTGAAGGATCGCGCGCGCGCGCTGGTGGGGTAGCCTCCCCGCCCGGGGTACGCACCAGCTCAACCTCCTAATGTCATCCCGGACTTGTTCCGGGATCCACGGTGCCGCATTCCCGACCGCGGGTGATCAAGCACCTCCGTGGATGCCGGAACGAGCCCGGCATGACGGCTCAAGTGGATGAAGCATCATCCCGGTACTTCATCTCCAAAAACCGCCCTCGCGTGGACAGATTGTCGAGATCGCCCTGCGCCAGCCGCGCGGTCATCTCCGCGATCTCGCGTTCGATCAGCTTCAGCCCGTCGACCAGTTCCGCGTCCGGCGTCTTGCCGTTGCGCTCGACGCGGCGCAGCGTTTCCGGCACCCGCGCATAGTCGTTGACGAACGCGGGGAGTTGCTCGCCGATCAGGCGGCGAACCTCGTGCGCGTCCTCGGTGCCGTCGTCGAGCCGCCCGAGCTGCGGCGACAGCGTCTCCAGCCGCAGCCCGATCTGATCCACCAGCGTCCGCGCCGGCGCCGGCAGTGCGGGGCGTTGCGCGCCGAGCCAGCGCTCGGTCTGTGCAGGGAGCGCCTTGATGTCGACGGTGCGGAGCTTTTCGGGCGGCGGTGCGCGTCCTTCCGCGGGCCAGACCGCGAACAGGATCGTCGCCGCGACCAGCAGCGCCATCACCAGCAAGGCACCCATGATGCCAAGCGGCACGATCATCCCGATCACCACAGCGGCGAGCAGGATCGTCGCGTCGGCGACCGCGATCCGGGTGAGCCGCTTGCCGATCTTCTGCGTCGCGCGCCTGCGCGCACGGTCGTCGCCCGGCTCGCCACGCACATCGGCGATCCGGCCCCAGGACGCGCGCGCGGCGGCGATCGCGTCGTCGACGTCGCTCATCGCCACATCCTCACAGGGCTTCCAGGCGGTACGAGTCGCTCGGGCCCTTCAGCGCGTTCTGCGTCGCCCCCTCGGCGCGCGCGATATAGCCCTTGGACTTCTCGACCTCGCTGCCGAGCGCGGTGACCGTGACCTTCATCGAATCGAGCGCCTTCAGCTTGAAGGTGTCGATCGCGTCCATCGTGTCGTAGATGTTCTGGAACGCACGCTGCAGCGTCTCCAGCGGGATCGTCGCCGCCGCCGCCTGTTCGTGGATCTGCGCCGTGTTGCTTTTCAGCAGCTTGCCGGTCGAATCGATGATGTTGGCGGTCGTCGTGTTGAGCTGGGTGATCTGTTCGAGCACCAGCTTCTGGTTGGTCAGTGCCTGTGCCACCGTCACGGCGGTGCGCAGCGCGGAGACAGTGGTGGTCGAGGCGCGATCCACCCCCTTCACCAGCTCGACATTGTTCTTCTTGACGAGATCGAGCGCCAGATAGCCCTGCACCGTCACCGCCATCTGGGTGAGCAGGTCCTGGGTGCGCTGGCGGGTGTAGAACAACGCGGTCTCGCGGATCGCCTTGGCCTTGGCCGGATCGGTGGCGTCGAGTTCGTTCGCCTTGTCCTCGAGCTTTGCGTCCATCGTCTTGGACAGGTGGATCATCTGTTCGAGCCGGCCCATCGCGCCCCACAGGTTCGCGCGTTCGGTGTCGATCGCGGCATTGTCCATCAGCAGCTCGTCCTTGCCGCTGGAAAGGCTCTTCAGGATCGTGCTGATGTGGGTCTGCGACGATTTATACCCGTCGAAATAGTTGCGCATCTTGTTGCCGAACGGAATGATCCCGAACAGCTTCTGCGGCGCCGACAGGTTGCCGCGCTTGCCGGGATCGAGATCCTCGACGACGCGGCGCAGCTGGGCGAGGTCCTTGCCGACCCCGGTCTCCTGATCCATCGCCTTGACCGGGCGGTCCAGAAAGCGATTGGACTGGCCCGCGGCGTCGCGGATTTCCTTCTGTCCCATCGCCGTGATCGCATCGACTCGCTTGCCGAATTCGGGCGAGTTGACGTCCTGCTCGACCAGTTGGTTCACGAAGGTGTCGACCCGCGCCTCGAGCTCGCTCTTCTTGGTGTCGTCGACCGGCACCAGCCCTGACGCCCGCGCCGTAGTGACTACGGGAATAGGATCGGGCGGTGTAAGGACGAGATCGGGCTCGGCAGTGATCGTCTCGGCAGTCGTCGCCATCAGTTCCTCCTCGGGGCCTTCGCGCCATCATCGGCGCGATCGGCATTCCGCACAACCGTGTTGCATATGTAACACGCGCTCAAGCACTCGCAAGGCTTCCCGCATCGCACCATTTGCGCTATGGGCGCCGCCAATCCGCTCTCCAGCGCTTTCGGGAAATAACATGAGCCTCCGCAACGTGGCGATCATCGCCCACGTCGATCATGGTAAGACGACACTCGTCGACCAGCTGTTCCGCCAGTCCGGCACGTTCCGCGACAACCAGCGCGTCGAAGAGCGCGCAATGGATTCGAACGACCTCGAAAAGGAGCGCGGGATCACGATCCTCGCCAAGTGCACCTCGGTCGAGTGGCACGGCAAGGACGGCGATACCCGGATCAACATCGTCGACACCCCCGGCCACGCCGATTTCGGCGGCGAGGTCGAGCGCATCCTCTCGATGGTCGACGGCGTGATCCTGCTGGTCGATTCGGCCGAGGGCGCGATGCCGCAGACCAAATTCGTGACCGGGAAAGCGCTGGCGCTGGGGCTTCGCCCGATCGTCGTCGTCAACAAGGTCGACCGCAGCGATGCGCGGATCCAGGAAGTGCTCGACGAGGTGTTCGACCTCTTCGTGTCGCTCGAGGCGAGCGACGAGCAGCTCGACTTCC
The DNA here is from genome assembly GCA_035537395.1 of Sphingomonas sp. GTDB lineage: Bacteria > Pseudomonadota > Alphaproteobacteria > Sphingomonadales > Sphingomonadaceae > Sphingomonas. The sequence goes on from DATLME010000318.1 coordinate 4,617, forward strand.
CGGTGCTCTACGCATCGGGGCGCAACGGCTATGCCAGCACCGACATGGACGCGCGCGAAGGCACGCTGACCCCGATGTTCGAGACGATCGTCGATCACGTCCCGCCGCCGAGCGCGGATCCCGACGGCCCGTTCAAGTTCCTCGTCACCCTGCTCGACCGCGACAATTTCCTCGGGCGCATCCTGACCGGGCTGGTATTCTCGGGGTCGGTCAAGACCAACATGCCGATCCACGCGCTAGATAACGACGGCAAGATCGTCGAGACCGGCCGCGCCTCCAAGATCATGGCGTTCCGCGGGCTGGAGCGCGTGCCGGTCGACGAAGCCAGCGCGGGCGACATCATCTCGATCGCGGGCCTCGCGACAACGACGGTGTCGAACACGATCTGCGATCCGATCGTCACCGAGCCGCTCCATGCCCAGCCGATCGATCCCCCGACGCTGTCGATGCGTTTCGCGGTCAACGATTCGCCGATGGCGGGGCGCGAAGGCACCAAGGTGACGTCGCGGATGATCCGCGATCGCCTGTTCC
>DATLME010000319.1:0-3551 GCA_035537395.1 Sphingomonas sp.
GGTCACAGGAGGCTCCCTTGCCAAAGCTCGAACTCGACACGCTCCCGCTCACCAACCGTACCGGCTACCCCGCACCGTTCGACCAACCGGTGCAGGGGCGCTGGTATCGCCGGCTCGCGCCCGCGGGCGGATTGACCCACCTGGGCGCGAGCCACGTCACGCTCAAGCCAGGGGCATGGTCGTCGCAGCGGCACTGGCATGCGGGCGACGACGAGTTCCTGGTCATCGTCGCAGGAGAGGCGATCCTGGTCGACGATGCGGGCGAACACCCGCTCCGGCCAGGCGATTGCGCCGCCTTTCCCGCCGGGGACGGCAATGGGCATCACCTGCAGAATCGCAGCGACGCCGATTGCGTGTTCGTGGTGGTGAGCGCCGGACCCGACATGGGCGGGGCATATTCCGACATCGACATGCGCTTCACCGCCGATGGCCGCTACATTCGGGCGGACGGCAGCGACTATGACGCGCACCGGGCCTAACGCTGCAGCGGCTGCTCATATTGCTCGATCACCCATTCTTCTTCCTGCGCGCCGGCGATCCAGTCCTGCATGAAGCGGTGTTGGAGCACGGCATCCATATAGCCGGCCGCGAAGCGCGCGAACGGCAGCTGGTAGGTAACGATGCGGGTGACGACCGGCGCGAACATGATGTCGGCCGCGCCGAACGCCCCGAACAGGAAGTCGCCGTCGCCGCCGAAGCGGGCGCGGGCCTGCGCCCATAGTTCCATGATCCGCGCGAGTTCGGCGACGACGTCGTCGTCGGGGCGCTGGGCGGGGAACACCTGGCGGATGTTCATGCTGTGCTTGCGGCGGAGTGCGGCGAAACTCGAATGCATCTCGGCGGCCATCGACCGCGCCATGGCCCGTGCCGCTTCGTCCTCCGGCCAGAACGGCGCGCGGCCGACCTTGTCGGCGAGGTAGTCGACGATGGCGAGGCTGTCCCACACCACGGCGTCGCCATCCCACAGGATCGGCACCTTGCCCGACGACGGTGCAAACTCCTGCCCCTCGCGGCGCTTGTCCCATTCGGCGTCGTAGAGCGGCACCACGACCTCCTCGAAGGGCAGGCCCGACTGCTTGCAGGCGAGCCAGCCACGGAGCGACCAGGACGAGTAGGCCTTGTTGCCGATGATGAGTTTCATGGGGTCGGGTCTAGCGGGGGAGGGGGAAGCGGTCCAGCACGGGGCTTCGCGGCAGGCAGCGCCGGATGCGCGCCAGGCCGCCGGCCTCCCGATCGCGCCTGATCCGATGCACGAGGTGTCGGGCGAGCACGGGCATGGTCATGATTTGCTAACCATGAAGCGGCACAACGCTCGCGCGGCACGTGCGAGCGGGAACAGAGATGACGACGGACATCATCCGATCGGCCGGTCGGCCGGTCGGCAGAAGGGCAGATGGATGGCGAACAGCCGCGCGCCGCTACTGGCCGGCGATCGCGGCCCTGATCTTCGCGGTGGCGTACCGCGCACCCACCTTCGGCGATCCGATCCTCGAATTCGACGAGCAGCTCTACCTGACTGTCGGCGATCGGATGCTGGCCGGGGGGTTGCCCTATGTGGATCTTTGGGACCGGAAGCCGTTGGGGTTGTTCGCGATATTCGCGGCGATCCGGCTGCTCGGTGGCGAGGGGGTGGTACAATATCAGCTGGTCGCCGCATTGTCCGCGGGCGCTACTGCGGCATTGATCTACGCGATGGCACGCCGGGGGGCCGGGCTCGGCGCATCGCTGCTCGTCGCGGCCGCCTATATCCTGTTCCTCAACCCCCTGCATGGATCCGGCGGCCAAGCGCCCGTGCTGTACAATCTGCTGACCGCGGCAGAGGCGTGGCTGGTGCTTCGCGCACACGACACGACGCAGAAGCGCATCGTGATCGGCTGTGCGGCCGGAACGATGATCCTCGCCGGGCTGGCGATCCAGTGCAAATACACGCCCGTGGTCGAGGGCGTCTTCTTCGGGCTGGTCCTGCTCGCCCGGCTGCGTCGGATCGGCATCGCCAGCCCCGCGCTCGTCGGCATCGCGGCGGCGATGATCACGCTGGCATTGTCGCCGACGCTGCTGGCAGCGGCGTTATACTGGCGGCTGAACCATCTCGATGCGTTCATGCAGGCGAATTTCCTGTCGATCTTTTCGCGGCTTCCGTTTCCGCTCGAACGACGCATCGAGCAACGGCTCCTGATCGCGGTCATCGGCGGGCCATTGCTGGCGATCGCGATGGCCAGGCTGGTCCACCTGCTCCGCGACCGCGATCGCGGCCCGGGCAGCGACGCCCGGATCGTCGGAGGCTGGTGCGTCGCTGCGCTGATCGGCTTCGCGATGCTGGGGGACGTGTTCGACTTCTATTTCATCTCGGTACTGCCGCCGTTGCTGGTGTTCGCGGCGCCGCTCGCCGACCGGCCGGGGCGAATGCGCGCGATCATGGCCGGTGGATTGCTGGTCTGGCCCTTGTGCCTGGCACCGCCGCCGCTGGGGGTTGCCGGCGAGCACCGTCGTGCGACGATGGCGCTGGTCCAGGCGATCGAGCCGTTGGTCGGCAAGGATCGGTGCCTGTATGTTTATGATGGCCCGACATCGCTCTACCTGCTGACGAAAGCCTGCACCGCGTCCCGCTTCATCTATCCCGATCATCTCAACAACCCCGTCGAAACACCGGCCCTGGGTGTCGATGCGGTGGCGGAGATGACGCGACTGCTGGCGACCAGGCCGGGCGCCATCGTGATCGCGGACCGGCCACTCGTGCCGTATGTCGACGTCGCGACGCGCGCGGTGCTGCTCGACGTGCTCAAGCGCGATTACGTGCGGGTCGCGCGGGTCGAAGCCGACCGCGTCTTCGACGTGTTCGCGCTGCGAAGCCTGCACGCCGGACCGGGCATCCTCGCGGGGGCGCCGATCGATCCGCAATGAAGCCGGCGTGGGCTCAGCCGATCGCGTCGAGCACCGCGGCGCGCAGTTCGGGGATGCCCAGGCCGCCTTCGCTCGACGTTGCGAGGATGTCGGGGTGCGCGGCGGGGCGCTTGCGCGCCTCTGCCTCGGTGGCTTCGGTGACGGCCGCGAGTTCGCTGGCCTTGATCTTGTCGGCCTTGGTCAGGACGATACGGTAGCTGACCGCGGCACGATCGAGCATCTCGAGGATTTCGCGGTCGACATCCTTGATGCCGTGGCGCGCATCGATCAGCACCAGCGCGCGTTTCAGCGCCTGACGGCCGCGGAGGAAATCATTGACCAGGAAGCGCCACTTCTTGACGATGTCCTTGGGTGCCTTGGCGAAGCCGTAGCCGGGCATGTCGACGAGCCGGAAGGTGAGCGGCAGGCCGACGTCGAAGAAGTTGAGTTCCTGCGTGCGCCCCGGGGTATTCGAGGTGCGCGCGAGCGCGTTGCGCCCGGTGAGCGCGTTGAGCAGCGACGACTTGCCCACGTTCGAGCGCCCTGCGAACGCCACCTCGGGCACCGTCGCGTCGGGCAGGAATTCGAGCGTCGGCGCGGACTTGAGGAAGGTGACCGGTCCCGCAAACAGCTTGCGGGCGGCTTCGATGGTCTCGGGGTCGAACTCGGCC
>DATLME010000320.1:0-3101 GCA_035537395.1 Sphingomonas sp.
GAGGCGATCACCGGCGCGCGGGTCGTGGCGAGCACGTCGCGCATCGTCGTGTCCGCGACATGGCTGACGTCGACGATCATGCCGATGCGGTTCATCTCGGCCACCACCTGCTTGCCGAACGCATCGAGCCCGCCGGCGCGCGCGACGTCGGTCGAGCTGTCGGCCCAGTCGAGGCTCTTGCTGTGCGTGAGCGTCATATAGGCGACGCCGAGCGCGCGATATTGGCGCAGCACCGACAGGCGGCCATCGATCTGGTGCCCGCCCTCGACGCCGATCAGCGACGCTACCCGACCAGTGCGTGCGATCCGGCGGACGTCTGCGGCGGTGCTCGCGAGCGCGAACGCGGACGGGTTTGCCGCGACCATGCGGTGGACGATGTCGATCTGTTCGAGCGTGAGCTCGACCGCGCGGGGACCGACGGTGTCGGCGGGGATCCACACCGACCAGAACTGCCCGCCGACATGCCCGGCGCGAAGCCGGGGAATGTCGGTCTGCAGCGGCCGCGGCAGCGCGGCGGCGTCCCGCGTCAGATCGACCGCCTCGACCGCCGCGTCGTGGCGGTCGCGCAGCTCCCAGGCGAGATCGTTATGGCCGTCGACGATCGGGGTTCGCGCCAGCAGGCGGTCGACCCGCGCCGCGATCCGGGGATCGGTGGCAGCCGACTGGGCGGCGAGCGGCATGGCGATCAGCGCGGACGCGAGCAGCGCGGCGGTCGAGCAGATCCGAAGCATCGGCCTGCGAGTGGTCAAGAATGTCATGCCGGCATTGCAGCAGAGTTCGCGGGCCCCGAACAGCCCCTCAGGCAGCTTCGGCAATCAGCGCCTTCGCCTCGGCACTGGTCCAGTCGAACTCGCCCGAGCGCCGCCAGACCTCGCGCCCGTCGGCGCCGAACAGGATCGTCATCGGCAGGCTCGCCTGATAGCCCAGGCTCAACCCCATCTTCGCGTCGACATAGGGCTCAAGCGCGAGCTTCTTGCCCGCGAGGAACGGCGCGACCTTGGCGGCATCGCTGTCCTGGCTGATCGCGAGCACCGTGACCTTGCCGCGCAACGCCTGCGCCGCCTTGTCGAGCGTCGGCAGCTCGACGACGCACGGCACGCACCAGGTCGCCCAGAGATTGACCAGCAACGGCTTGCCGGCGAACGCGGCGAGCGTCACCGGCTTGCCGTCGGGTGCGGCAAAGGCGAGCGTCGGTGCGGCTTCGCCCTTGTGGCTGCGGTCGAGCTTGGCGACGGTAGCGGCGGGTGCAGCGGGCGCCACCGCCTCGTCGGGCGCAGGGACCGATGCATCGGCGCGGTCATCGGGACTTGCTTGCGGCGCCGCGGGCGTCCTATCGCACGCCGTCGTCGCAAGGACGGCCAGGAGACAGGCGATCGTCGATCGGCAGGACATTGACGGTTCCAATGCGATGTGGGGCGGGCGCTTCGCCGAGGGCCCGGCTGCGGTGATGCGCGAGATAAACGCGTCGATCCCCTTCGACAAGCGGCTCTGGCGCCAGGACGTCGCGGGATCGAAGGCGCATGTCGCGATGCTCGGCCGGCAGGGGATCGTGTCCGCCGACGATGCGGCGGCGATCGCCGCGGGGCTCGACGCCGTCGCTGAGGACTATGAAGCCAACGGCGTGACCGAGGATCTCGCGCTCGAAGACATCCACATGCAGACCGAGGCGAAGCTCGCCGCGGCGATCGGCCCGGTCGCGGGGCGGCTCCACACCGCGCGGTCGCGCAACGACCAGGTCGCGACCGACTTCAAGCTGTGGGTCCGCGACGCGATCGACGAGGTGCTCGCCGCGCTCGACGGGTTTCGCGCGGCGCTGCTTGACCGCGCCGAGGAGCATGCCGATACGGTGATGCCGGGATTCACGCACCTGCAATCCGCTCAGCCGGTGACGCTCGGCCATCATCTGATGGCCTATCACGAGATGATCGCGCGCGACGCGACCCGGTTCGCGGATGCGCGGGTGCGGATGAACCGCTGCCCGCTCGGATCGGCGGCGCTGGCGGGAACGGGGTTTCCGATCGACCGCGAGGCGACCGCAGCGGCGCTCGGCTTCGCCGGGCCGACGCGCAACTCGCTCGACGGAGTCAGCGACCGCGATTTCGCGATCGAGTATCTGACCGCGGCGACGCAATGTTCGCTGCACCTGTCGCGGCTTGCCGAGGAATTCGTGCTCTGGGCGTCGCAGCCGTTCGGCTTCGTCAGCCTGAGCGACCAATGGTCGACCGGCAGCTCGATCATGCCGCAGAAGCGCAACCCCGACGCCGCCGAACTGGTCCGCGGGCATGCCGGGCGGATCATGGGCTGCATGACCGCGCTGATGGTGACGATGAAGGGCCTGCCGCTCGCCTATTCGAAGGACATGCAGGACGACAAGCCGCCGGTGTTCGAGGCGGCGGGGCTGCTGGCGTTGTGCCTGGCGGCGATGACCGCGGTGGTCGCCGACACCGAGTTCAGGACCGAGCGGATGCGGGCGGCGGCCGAGGCCGGGTACGCCACCGCCACCGATCTTGCCGACTGGCTGGTGCGCGAGGCCGGGGTGCCGTTCCGCGAGGCGCACCACATCACCGGGGCGGCCGTGAGGCTTGCCGAGCAGCGCGGGCTGGCGCTCGACCAGGTGCCGCTCGCGCAGCTCCAGGGCATCGACCCGCGGATCGACGAGCGGGTCTTCGCGGCGCTGTCGGTCGATGCCTCGGTGGCGGCGCGCGCGAGTTATGGCGGAACCGCGCCCGAGCAGGTAAGGCAGCGCGTCGCCGAAGCGCGCGCCGCGCTCGGCCCCGACGGAGTGCGCTGATGCGCCGGGCTGCGGTTCTCATGCTGACAATGGCCGCCGCCGCGTGCGGCAACCGCGTCGACCTGCAACCCGCGGCGGGCGAGACGTTGCCGCCGGCGCCGCTCGGACGCGCCGACCCGCCCACCGCCGACGAGCTGCTCGTGCGCTCCCAGCAAGCGGCGCCTAAGCGCAGCGTCGAGCTGCGCACCCGCTCCGAAGAGCGGGAAGACGACCCCTTCGACCTCCCGCCGCCCGACGGTTGAGCCCCAACCTACGCAACCCCCGCCCAGCCTGAGCTTGTCGAAGGCCCCCCGGGACGCCAGCCCAGCGC
>DATLME010000321.1:0-4839 GCA_035537395.1 Sphingomonas sp.
GATCGATTCGGCCGCTCGTCGGCCTCCCGGTTCGTCGCGCGCGTTGAGGCCGAGTGCAGCGCCGCAGGGATACGCAGTACGCTCAATGCGCCTTATGCGGGCGGCCACATCCTCGATCGCCATGCCCGGCCGGCGGCCGGCGTCCACGCTATCCAGCTCGAACTCGACCGCTCACTTTACCTCGACGGGGGCTTGAACGCTCTTGGAACCGGGCTCGCGCACACGGTCGCGTTGGTGCGCCGTATTCTAGCGGCGATCGAGGACGAAGCACTCGCGCAGCCGCTCGCCATCGCGGCCGAATAAAAAACCACCCCGTGCACGAAGCACGAGGTGGCCAAGGTTCAGGGAGGAGACACACCCGGAGGTGTGTCATACGGGCCCGAGAAAGGGGGGACACGAGCGCCGTACCCAACTAAAATAGGCGAACCGCGTTTTGGTTCAACCCTTGACCGATAAACGTAAGACTTTTTTACATTTCAACGGGGAAGCGACCGAAACGGCTGCTTAGTTCGCATTCGCGAAGCTGCCCTGCGGCGTCTTGCCCTGCTGTGCCTGGCGCGCAAAGATATCGCGCATCAGCGACAGCGAGAACAGGTGCGCATAAAGCAGCGGCAGCATGCCTGACTTGGTCATCTTGCGCAGCTGGTCGCCACGAGTATCGGTGAGCTTCTCTTCGTTGATCATCTGGAAGCCGCGATAGACGAAAGGCTGTTCCGCACCGTCGGGCTGGATCGAGACCTCGCCGTCCATCAGCAAGCCCATCTCGCGCAGCTCGTTCATGAAATTCTGGGTGCGCGCGCCGGCCTGCTCGAAGCTTTCGGCAAAGCCGAGGATGTTGCGGGTGACCTCGGTCGGCTCGCCATTGGCGAACAGCGGCTCGCCGTCGTCGAACGCGCCGATCGCTTGCGACGGCGGATCGAAGCAAAGCGACAGCTCCTCCGCGTCCGGACGCAGCCGCGCCAGCATGTACGGGTAGCGGCGGACATAGGCGGGGACGTAAAAATTGGTCTCGGTCAGCTTGCCGTCGTCGCCCATGAACACGTTGACGCCCTCGTTGAGCCCCATCAGCGCGAGCGGAATTGCGTCCTCGCCGGCGGAGAAGACGATTGGCATGTGCCGCTGCACCAGCGGGAATTCGTCGACCGTGATCGGCACCGCGTGCTGCCCGATCAGGAACGGCGCGGTATCCTGCGGACGGATCCGCCAATCGGCGTGCGTCTCGCTCGAGAGCGGCTCGAGACCATTGTAGAAAAGCGGAAGCGGCGCGCTGGCCATGTAAAACTCTCCAGTCGGAATTGGTCGAACGGTTCGCGCCGCCGAATGGCGCGAGGCTTTATGGATCGCGACGCGTGGGCGCAAGCGCGACGAGCTTGCCGGGGTTGAGGATGCCGTGCGGGTCCATCGCCGCCTTCACCGCGCGCAGCGCCGACAGCCGTGCCGGCGAGGCGAGGCGTGCGAGTTCCTCGACCTTCATCTGGCCGATGCCGTGCTCGGCAGCGATCGATCCGCCTGCAGCCGTCACGAGATCGTCGACGAAGCGGGTGACGACGGGTACGTCCGCCTCGTACCAGCGCGCCGGATCGGTGCCGGGCGCGGCGCGGACATGGAAATGAATGTTGCCGTCGCCCAGATGCCCGAATCCAGACGCCTGCGTCCCCGGGAAGCGCGCATCGCACGCGGCGGCGGCGTCGATCATGAAGCCCGGCATCGTGTCGACGGGTACCGAGATGTCGTGCTGCGATGCCGGCCCCAGCGCGCGTTCGGCATCCGAGATCGACTCGCGCAATCGCCAGAACGCATCGGCCTGCGTATCGCTCGCGGCGATCGTCGCATCCACGATCAGCCCGTCCGCGAGCGCCGCCTCCAGCAGCGTCTCCAGCAGCGCATCGCCGCGCGGATCGGTATGCTCGATCAGCAGGTGCCAGCGATGATCGGCTGTCAGCGGCGCACGCGCGCCGGGCAGATACGCCAGCACCGCCGAGAGCGATTCGTGCGGCAGGATCTCAAAGCTTTCGATCGCGCCGGTCGCCGCTTGGCAGCGCCGGAGCAGCCGCAGCGCGTGCGCGGGCGATCCGGTGGCGGCCCAGGCAACGCTGCGCAACGGAGCCTTGGGAACCAGCCGCAACGTCGCCGCGGTGATGATCGCGAGTGTGCCTTCGGCACCGATCAGCAGCTGATCCAGGTCCCAACCGCGATTGTCCTTCTTCAGCGCGGCGAGCCCGTCATGGATCGAGCCGTCGGCAAGCACCGCCTCGACACCGGCTACCAGCGCGCGCATCGATCCGAAGCGAAGCACCTGGGTACCGCCAGCATTGGTCGAGACCAGCCCGCCGATCGTTGCGGAGCCCCGTGCGCCGAGCGTCAGCGGGAAGCGCCAGCCCGCCGCCAGCGCGGCGTCGTGCAGGGCGGACAGGATCACCCCTGCCTCCGCGATCGCGAGCCCGGCGTCCGCATTGATCGCGCGGATCCGGTTCAGGCGGCGCAGCGACAGCAGCACCGCGCTGCCGTCCGCGGGCGGGGTCGCGCCGCCCACCATCGAGCTGTTGCCGCCCTGCGGTACCAGCGCGACCCGATGCGCCGCCGCTGCCGCCACGATGGTCGCGACGTCCGCGGTCGACGCAGGTGCAAGCAGCACGGGGGCATGACCATGGTAGCGTCGGCGCCAATCGACTTCCCACGGCGCGATCGTCGCGGAATCGGTAACGATCGAGGCGGCATCGAGCCGCGGGGAAAGCGCCGCGATCAGGGCGGCCTGTTCGGGGGTCATCCGTGAAGCGAATAGGGCGAGTTCATCCCGCGTTCAACGATCCGGGGTAGGACGAACCGACCGACATGACGCATCCCGCCCTTTCCGCCACGCTGCTTGCGCTCGTCATGCCCTCGGCTGCCGTCGGCGACGGTCGCCCGCCGCCGCGACCCGCAGCTCGTTTTACGCAGATGGCGGTTCGCGAGCGGGTCATCATCCGCGTTCCGCGGGTCGCGATCCCTTCACCGGCCACCACGGGGCGAGTGCCGTCGGCGCTGCCCGTCGCGATCCGATGGAAGGAGAAGAAGGGCCCCAAGTGCCTCGCGGCCGCCGAACTCGCCGGGTTCATGATCTCGCGGCCGGGATCGATCGACATCGCGCTGACCACCGGCAAGCGGGTGCGCGCGGTTCTCGACGACGATTGCCAGCCGCTCGATTTCTATTCGGGCTTCTATATCCGTCCGGGCAGCAACGCGATGATCTGCGCCGACCGCGACGTGATCCGCGTACGCTCCGGGGCGACTTGCCAGATCGATTCGATCAAGTCGCTGGTACCCGCCAAGTAGCGCCCACTGCCGCCGGGTCCGCGCGGACGCGCTGATTCCTTGACTTTCCGGCCCGAATCCGCGAGCGCCGACGGGTTTGCTGGCGTGTTCTGCGCGCATTTTTCCCGGATACATGCATGAGCTTTGCCGATCTCGGCCTTTCAGACGAACTCCTGAAGACGGTGACCGACGCGGGTTACACCGAACCGACTCCGATTCAGGCGAGCGCAATTCCATCGGTGCTGATGATGCGTGACATCATCGGTATCGCACAGACTGGTACGGGCAAGACCGCCAGCTTCGTGCTGCCGATGATCGACATCCTGGCGCAGGGCCGCAGCCGCGCACGGATGCCGCGCTCGCTGATTCTCGAGCCGACCCGAGAACTCGCCGCGCAGGTCGCGGAGAATTTCGAGAAATACGGCAAGAACCACAAGCTTTCGATGGCGTTGCTGATCGGCGGCGTATCGATGGGCGACCAGCTCGCCGCGCTGGAAAAGGGCGTCGACGTGCTGATCGCCACGCCGGGCCGGCTGATGGACCTGTTCGGTCGCGGCAAGATCCTGCTGACCGGCTGTTCGCTGCTAGTGATCGACGAGGCGGACCGGATGCTCGACATGGGCTTCATCCCCGACATCGAGGAAATTTGCACCAAGCTGCCCAAGACCCGGCAGACACTGCTGTTCTCGGCGACGATGCCGCCGCCGATCAAGAAGCTGGCGGACAAGTTCCTTGCTAATCCCAAGATGATCGAGGTGTCGCGTCCGGCATCGACCAATCTCAACATCAAGCAATATCTTGTCGCTGTGCCGTCGCAGGCCGCCAAGCGCGAACGGCTCCGGCTGCTGCTCGACCAGGAGGAGGTCACCAACGCGATCATCTTCTGCAACCGCAAGACGACGGTTCGCGAACTCAACAAGGTGCTGCGTCAGGCCGGGCGCAAGTCGGGCGAGATCCATGGCGACATGGAACAGCCGCAGCGGCTTGCCGAACTCGAGCTGTTCAAGTCCGGGGCGGTCAACGTGCTGGTCGCCTCCGACGTCGCCGCGCGCGGCCTTGACATCAAGGGCGTGAGCACAGTCTTCAACTACGACGCGCCGTGGCATCCGGACGATTACGTCCATCGGATCGGCCGCACCGGGCGCGCCGGGGCGACCGGCACGGCCTATACCTTCGTGACGCCGGACGATGCCGAGAACGTCCAGAATATCGAAAAGCTGACCGGCCAGACGATCGAGCGGCTCGGGGCCCCTGACGCCGCGGCCGCGGCCGCGCCCACCACCGAGGCGAGCGAAGCGCCGCGCGCACGGCGCGAGCGTGCGCCCCGCCGCGACGACGCGCGTGAGGCTCGCCCGCCCCGCGAACAGCGGGCGCCGCGCGCGCCGCGTTCGCCGCGTGATCTCGTTCAGCCGCAGGAACAGGTCGCGCCGGTCGAAGCTGCACCGCCTGCCGTGGCGGAAGCACCGCCCCGGCGCGAACCGGCGCCCGCGCCCGCTCCGGAGCGCGCGCCCGTGCGGCAGGAACCCGTTCGTGCGGAACGCCCGCGCC
>DATLME010000322.1:0-3398 GCA_035537395.1 Sphingomonas sp.
GCTGATCGGCGCCGGGGCGGACGCCGTGAAGGTTGGGATCGGTCCGGGCTCGATCTGCACGACGCGCGTCGTTGCGGGGGTCGGCGTTCCGCAGTTGACAGCCATCCTCGACTCGGCGGGGGAGGCGGCGAAGAGCGGGGTTCCGGTGATCGCCGACGGCGGGCTCCGCACCAGCGGCGACGTCGCAAAGGCGATCGCCGCGGGTGCTTCGACGGTGATGGTGGGATCGCTGCTTGCGGGCACCGAGGAGGCGCCGGGCGAGACCTTCCTCTACCAGGGGCGGAGCTACAAGAGCTATCGCGGGATGGGATCGGTGGGCGCGATGGCGCGGGGTTCGGCCGACCGTTATTTCCAGCAGGACATCAAGGACCAGCTGAAGCTGGTGCCCGAGGGGATCGAGGGGCAGGTGCCGTACAAGGGGCACGCCCGCGACGTGATCCACCAGCTAGTCGGCGGAGTGAAGGCGGCGATGGGCTATACCGGGTCGGCGACGATCGAGGAGCTTCAGAAGCGCGCGCGTTCCTGCAGATCGGGGATGGTCCGCGATCCGGTATAGCCCATCGCCGCCTTCACTCCGCCGACGAGCTGGTGGATCACGTCGCGCGCCGGCCCCTTGAAGGCGACCTGGCCCTCGATGCCCTCCGGAACCAGCTTCAGCTGATCCTTGATGTCGCCCTGGAAATAACGGTCCGCGGAGCCGCGCCCCATGGCCCCGACCGAGCCCATGCCGCGATAGGATTTATACGCCCGGCCCTGGTACAGGAAGGTCTCGCCCGGCGCTTCCTCGGTGCCCGCGAGCAGCGATCCGATCATCACCGTCGACGCGCCCGCCGCCAACGCCTTGGCCATGTCGCCCGAGGTACGAAGCCCGCCATCCGCAATCACCGGGACGCCCGACTTGGCGGCTTCCTCCGCGCAGTCCATCACCGCGGTGAGCTGGGGCACGCCGACGCCCGCAACCACCCGCGTGGTGCAGATCGACCCCGGCCCGATCCCGACCTTGATTCCGTCGGCGCCGGCATCGATCAGCGCCCGCGTGGCAGCCGCGGTCGCGACGTTGCCCGCCACCACCTGCACCGCGTTCGACAGCTTCTTGACCCGGTCGACCGCGCGCGCGACGTCGCGGTTGTGGCCATGCGCGGTGTCGATCACGATCAGGTCGCACTCCGCGTCGACCAGCGCCTCGGTGCGTTCGAAACCCTTGTCCCCGACGGTCGTGGCGGCGGCCACCCGGAGGCGGCCCGCGGCGTCCTTGGTGGCGTCGGGGTACATCACCGCCTTTTCGATATCCTTCACGGTGATCAGCCCGACGCAGCGATAGGCTTCGTCGACGACCAGCAGCTTTTCGATCCGGCGGTGGTGGAGCAGCCGGCGTGCTTCCTCCTGTCCGACGTCGGTCGATACCGTGGCAAGGTTTTCGTGGGTCATCAGCTCGGCGACGGGCTGACTGGGATTGCCTGCGAACCGGACGTCGCGGTTGGTCAGGATCCCGACCAGCTTGCCGTTCGCCTCGACCACGGGGATGCCGCTGATCCGGTTCTCGGTCATCAGCGCGCGTGCCTGCGCCAGCGTCGCGGTCGGCGCAATCGTGATCGGGTTGACCACCATGCCGCTCTCGAAGCGCTTGACCTGGCGGACGGCGGCGCATTGATCCTCGAGCGACAGGTTGCGGTGGAGCACGCCGATGCCGCCGAGTTGCGCCATCACGATCGCCATCGCGCCCTCGGTCACCGAATCCATTGCCGAGGACAGGATCGGGATGTTGAGCGCGATTCCGCGGGTCAGCTGGGTGCGGGTGTCCGCCTGGCTCGGCAGCACGTCGGATTCGCCCGGATAGAGCAGGACGTCGTCGAACGTGAGACCGAGGCGGATGTCCATGAGGTGCCGAATCCTGCGAGGCTGAGGAGGTGGCGGGCCATGTAACCAACCCTGCCCGTTCCGGCTAGGGGCGCGAGCAATTCACTTCTCGCCAACCCGGATGGTGCTAGACTGCGTCCGACCTAACCGGGGGATTAAAACATGGGCCTGATCGCCGCCGTTCTCGCGCTCGCGCTGGTGCTGTTCTACCTGATGACCTCGATCAAGATCGTCCACCAGGGCTATCAATATACGATCGAGCATTTCGGCCGCTTCACCACGGTCGCCCGGCCGGGCTTCAACTTCTACCCTGCCTTCTTCTACCGTGTCGGCCGCAAGGTGAACATGATGGAGCAGGTGATCGACATTCCGGGCCAGGAGATCATCACCAAGGACAATGCGATGATCTCGACCGACGGCGTCGTGTTCTTCCAGGTCCTGGATGCGGCCAAGGCGGCGTACGAGGTGTCGGATCTCTACCAGGCGCTGCTCCAGCTCACGACCACCAACCTGCGCACCGTGATGGGATCGATGGACCTCGACGAAACGCTGTCGAAGCGCGACGAGATCAACGCCCGCCTGCTCAACGTCGTCGATCACGCGACCACGCCTTGGGGTGTCAAGATCACCCGGGTCGAGATCAAGGACATCCGCCCGCCCGCCGACATCGTCAACGCGATGGGCCGGCAGATGAAGGCGGAGCGCGAGAAGCGCGCCAACATCCTCGACGCAGAAGGCGCCCGCGCTTCCGAGATCCTTCGCGCGGAAGGGCAGAAGCAGGCACGCATCCTGGAGTCCGAGGGTCGCAAGGAATCGGCGTTCCGCGACGCCGAAGCCCGCGAGCGCGCCGCCGAGGCCGAGGCGAGCGCTACCCGCGCGGTGTCCGACGCGATCGAGAGTGGCGGCACCCAGGCGATCAACTATTTCATTGCGCAGAAATATGTCGAGGCGATCGGCAAGTTCGCGACCAGCCCCAATGCGAAGACGATCATGTTCCCGGTCGAGGCGACCCAGCTGATGGGCACGCTCGGCGGCATCGGCGAACTGGCGCGCGACGCGCTCGGCGACCGGCTGTCGCCGACCGCCGCCGTGCCCAAGGCAGAGCCCAAGCGCGGCCCGTTCGAGCTCCCCAAGCCGTGAACCTCGATTCGATCGGCGGCGCGGCGGGCGCATGGCTGATCGCGGCGCTCGCGCTGGGGATCGCAGAGCTCGCCGCGCCCGGCGTGTTCCTGGTGTTCCTCGCGATCGCAGCGGCGATGACCGGCATAGCGGTACTTGTCCTGGCCGACCTGCCGGTGACCGCGCAGCTCGCCTCGTTCGCGGCCTGGAGCGCGGTGACGGTGATGATCGGGCGGCGCTGGTACCGCGACTATCCGGTCGCGGCGGCGGACCCGCTGCTCAACGACCGCGCGGCGCGAATGATCGGGCAGGTCGCGCGTGTCGAGGTCGCGATCGTCGCTGGCCAAGGCCGGGTGCAGATCGGCGACGGGACGTGGCCGGCGAGCGGTCCTGATCTCGCGGTCGGCGTCGACGTCCGCGTC
>DATLME010000323.1:0-2281 GCA_035537395.1 Sphingomonas sp.
GGGCGCCGAACAGCTGCTCGGCCGCGGCGACATGCTCTACATGCCCGGCGGCAAGGGCATCGTCCGCGTCCATGGTCCGTTCGTCAGCGACGACGAGGTGCGCGCGGTCGCGGATCACTGGCGTAGCCAGGGCCGGCCCGACTACATCAACTCGGTCACCGAGGAGCCCGAGGACGGCTTCGTGCTCGACGGCAGCCCGACCGGCGAGGATTCGGCCGAGGACCAGCAATATCGCTCGGCGATCCAGCTCGTCTGCGAAAGCCAGAAGGCGTCGACGTCATGGCTCCAGCGCCAGCTGCGGATCGGTTACAACTCCGCGGCGCGGCTGATCGAGCGCATGGAAAAGGACGGCATCGTCGGCCGCCCCGACCATGTCGGCCGCCGCGAAGTGCTCCGCGACACCGAAGGTCATGCGATCTGACCGAGGCGGGGAGCAGTTCACCGCGCATTCAAGCCTCGCGCGACAAGGCGTCGGCGTCAGGAGAGTTTCATGTTTCGTACCCCATTGATCGCCGCCGCCGCCGCGATGACGATCGCCGCGCCGGTGCAGGCGCAGGCGACCGGCGATCTCGCCGCGGTCCAGCGTCACCTCCAGTCGGTCGAGACGATGACCGCCGATTTCTCGCAGACCGATCGCAGCGGCAAGGTGCTCACCGGCGTGCTCACCCTCAAGAAGCCGGGCAAGCTGCGCTTCCAGTACCAGAAGGGCGTGCCGATCCTGATCGTCGCGGAGGGCGGCGCGCTGACCTTCATCGATTATTCGGTGAAGCAGGTGCAGCGCTGGCCGATCAAGAATTCGCCGCTCGGCGTGCTGCTCGATCCCACCCGCGACATCACCCGCTATGCGCGCCTGATGACCGGCGGCGATGACCGCATCGTCTCGGTCGAGGCGAACGATCCCAAGCATCCCGAATATGGCCGCATCACCCTGGTGTTCGCGCGCGCGGCAACCGCCCCCGGTGGCTTGATGCTGCAGGGCTGGGTCGCGCTCGACAGCCAGAACAACCGCACCACGATTCGCCTCGCCAACCAGCGCTTCGGGGTGCCGGTCAGCGACGGAACGTTCAAATGGAACGATCCGCGGCGGAGCACGGCACGAAACTGACGATATTGTCCGATCCATTCATCCGCGCGACAGGTTGGCGCGGCTAGTGGGGCTCGGCGGATGTGGGGCGTCCGGGATTTTCCCCCTGTTGCCCGGATCGATACTCCATTTCCCGCCTGCGTGACGAACGCTAGGTCGGCCCTCGCTCCATGCCCCCGGAGCGGGGGCCTTTCTGCGTTTCAGGAGCCTGCCACTCCGGCTTGCCCCGACCGGCTTGCCCCGCTTGTCGGCTCCAGCCTCCCGGTCTAACCACCGCGCGTGAAAATCGTGTCCTGGAACATCAATTCGGTGCGCTTCCGCATCGGCATCGTCGAGCAGTTCCTCCGCGAGGTCGAGCCCGACATCCTGTGCCTCCAAGAGACTAAGGTCATAGACGGCGACTTCCCCCACGCCCCGTTCCGCGCGCTGGGCTATCGCCACATCGTCGTGCACGGCCAGCGGATGCACCACGGCGTCGCGATCCTCAGCCGGGTTCCGATCGAGGAGGACGACCGCTTCGATTGGCAGGCCAACCAGGAAGCGCGGCATGTCGGCGTGCGCCTGCCCGGCGGCGTCCGGCTCGAGAATGTCTACGTCCCCGCCGGCGGCGACGTCCCGGACCGAGAGGTGAACCCGAAATTCGGCCAGAAGCTCGACTTCATCGAACGGATGACGCGCTGGTCGGAGACGCTCGACGTGCCGACGATCCTCACCGGCGACTTCAACATCGCGCCGCTCGAAGCCGATGTCTGGAGCCACAAGCAGCTGCTCGACGTCGTCAGCCACACTCCGATCGAGGTCGCCGCGCTCGATCGGTTGCAGGCGTCGAACGACTGGGTCGACCTCGGCCGGCATTTCCACCCCGCGCCGGAACGACTGTTCACCTGGTGGAGCTACCGCGCCAAGGATTGGGAAACCTCCGATCGCGGGCGCCGGCTCGATCACATGTGGGCGACTCCCGACGTCGCGCGCACCGCCACTGCCCACCGCGTGTTCGAGCCGTGCCGCAGCTGGCTCAAGCCATCCGACCACGTCCCGAGCATGACCGAGTTCGCGATGGGACCGCGTCGCCGTCGCGCAACGCCGCGCGCGCGATCGACGCGCTGCGCCGCGGCTGGCCGATCGCGATCGACGGCATCGCGCTGCTCGCGGTAGAGACCGCGGTCGCGGCCCAGCTCGCGGCGTTCGATCCGGCAC
>DATLME010000324.1:0-13756 GCA_035537395.1 Sphingomonas sp.
AGCAGCGACAGCGGCGCACCGAGCCGCGCATAGTCGCCGAAGCGGTAGCCTCCCGGCCCCAGCACCAGCGTGTTGCACTGGTGCCCGATGGGGGTGAGGAAATCGCATCCCGCGCCGACCGCAGTCGCCATCAGGAATGCCTCGGGGCGATAGCCGAGATCGCCCGCGAAGGTCGCGGCGATCGGCGCCATCACGAGCACCGTCGCGGCATTGTTGAGGAACGGCGTCACCGCCATCGCGGCGACCAGGATCAGCGCCACCGCGCCCCATGGCGGCAGCGTGCTCGCGACGTGCGACAGCCAGGTGGCGATCACGTCGGACGCGCCGGTGGTGCGCAGCGAATCGCTGACCGGAATCAGCGCGCCGAGCATGATCAGGATCGGCCACTCGACGTGATCATAAGCCTCGCGAACCGGCAACGCGCCGACGATCATGATCGTACCCGCCGCCGCGAAGAACGCGACCGCGACCGGCACATAGCCGAGCGCGGTCGACAGCATCGCGACCCCGAGGATGGCGATCGGCAGCCAGGTCCGCCGCCGGCTGCCGAGCCGCAGCGTTCGTTCGGCGAGCGGCAGGCAACCGAGGTCGCGCAACCGCTCGGGCAGCAGATCGAGGGGGCCTTGCAGCACCACGACATCCCCGCCGCGCAACTCGGTGTTCGCCAGCCGGCGCGAGAGCCGCTGGCCCTGCCGTGAGATCGCGATAAGATTGACCCCGAACCGCGCCTGGAGATCGAGCTGGCCGGCAGTCTGCCCGACCAGTGCCGAATCAATCCCGACGACAGCCTCGATAACGCCGATCTCGCTGTCGCGGTCGGGCTCCGCCGCGTCGCGGTCATGCCCTTCGAGTGTCAGCTTGTCGCCCGCAATGACGCGTTCGAGCGCATCGGGTTCGCCGCCGAGGATCAGCACATCGCCCTCATGAAGGACGGTGTGCGAGTCCGGATTGCTGCGCATTTCGCTGCGCAGCATCTGCGTGATCGTGATTTCGCGCTCGTGGCGATCGAGGAACGCCGCGACGGTCTCGCCGATGGCCGGCGACCCTGCGACGATGGTCGCTTCGGTGACGTAGCCACGAATGTCGAGCGCTTCGCCAAGCGTCGGTGCTGCCCGGCGATCACGCGGCAGCAGCCGGTATGCGAAGCGCAGATAGATTAGCCCGATCACGACCAGCCCGAGCCCGACCGGCAAGTAATCGAACATGCCGAACGGCTGGCCCGACATCTGCTCGCGGACGCGGCTGACGATGATGTTGGGCGAGGTACCGACCAGCGTCATCAGGCCGCCCAGCAGCGAGGCGAACGCCATCGGCATCAGGAAGACCGACGGCGAGGCGTCGTTCTTCTTCGCCATCTGGAACGCGGCGGGCATCAGCATCGCCAGTGCGCCGATATTCTTGACCAGCGCGGACGCGAATCCGACCGACGCGGTCAACACCAGCAGCTGCGAACGCACCCGCGTGACCCGCCGCGCGACGATCTTCAGCGCCCGTTCTACCACCCCCGACCGCTGCACCGCTGCGGATATGACGAGCGCCGAACCGACGATGATGACGATGTCGTCCGAGAAGCCGGTAAACGCTTCCTTGGGACGGACGATGCCGAGTGCGAGGCTGGCGAGCAGCGCGATGATCGCGACCACGTCGTAGCGAAACCGGCCCCAGATAAAGAGGCCCATCATCCCAACAAGCGTGGCGACAGACAGATATTGGGGGAGCGTCATCCGTGCTCGCTCAACCGGAACCGGGCGTCATGGTTCCAGTGCGGCGCCCGCACATGCACCGAAAGAAACGCTTCTTCAGTAATCTCGCGAGACGCGGACGTTCGCGCTCTGCCGGCCGAGCGTGGAGATACTCGACAACAACGACAGCCAGCGGGTCACCTGGAACTCGACCTGGGTCGCCGAATAGCCCTGACCGTCGGTGACGATCTCGGCATAAAGCCTGCGCGTGATGTATTTGCCCGCCGCGATCGAGGTCCCCTGCCCGGTCTGTGGATCGGCGGGCAGGATACGCAACCGGTCCAGCCCCGCCGCGCGGCGTACCGCGTTGATCGGATTGATGCCGTTGCCGCCGTCCTGCAGGGCGGCGACCGCCGCGGCGAGCTGCAACGCCTCGGGGGCGGACAAGTTGGTGATCGAGGTGCCGAACAGCAGCCGCGACAACAGCTCGTCCTGCGGCAATGCCGGTACGCTGGAGAAGCCGATTTCAGGCTTCTGTGCGGACCCCGTCACCCGGATCGTCGCGTTCAATCCTGTCGCATCGGCATTCGCCTCGATGTCGAGCGCCGGGTTGGCCGGCACCTCGCCCGCGAAGCGGATGATACCGCGCGCAAGCTGGAATTCCCGCCCGGCAAACTCGTAGTTGCCGCGGATCATGGTCGCGCGGCCGGTGATCGCCGGGTTGTTCGGGGCGCCGGCGATCTGCAGGTCTGCGGACCATTCGCTCGACAACCCCAGTCCGCTGACGATCACCTCGTTGGGCGCGCGTGCGTGGATCGCGAGCGTCCACGGTGCCGCCGTCGCCACCTCCTCGTCCTCGCCGCCGTCGGGCAGGTTGATCTCGCGAACGTTGATCTTCGGCACGGCCGCCGCTGCCGCTGCCTGACCGAGGCGATAGCGGCTGCGATCGATGACGACGTCGCCACCAATCCGCCCGCCGCGGCCGTCCGAGGTAAAGGTGAGCGGCCCGGTGACGGTAGCGGCGATATCGTCGCGGTTGATCATCAGCGCCTTGTCGGTCTGCATCGTCAGTGCGAGCCCGATGCCGCCGCGCGTCGCGAAGTCGAAGCCGCCGCTGCCGGTCACGCGTCCGCCCCGTCCGGCATCGGCGGTGAAGCGCTCGATCTGCAGGCGCGACCCGCCGAAGCGGCCGCTCGCCTGCACGTTGGTCAACACGGTGCCGGTGGTTGCACTCTCGATGCGAGCACCGTTCGCCTGGACGATACCGCGAATGACCGGCGCGCCAACCCTGCCGCTGACGTCCGCTCCGATCGACACCGGTCCCGACAGGTCGAAGAGTTCGACCCCCGTCAACCGCCACAACGAGTCCGCCGCGCCAGCGTAGCGGAATTGCGCGATCAGCGGCGCATTGGCGATGCGGCTGGCGAGGTCGCCGCTGCCGAGCGGACTGATCAATGCCTGTGCCCGACCGATCGTCTTGCCGCCCGACGCCATCACCGCGCGCAGGCCGAGCCGATCGGCCGACAACACGCCTGCGATCCCGACATCGATCGGGCGCGACGACAGGACCAGCCCTGCCCGGCTCAGCCCGCGCACCGTCATCGCAAGCCGGCCGGTCGGCGCCGCGCCTGCGGTCATGACATAGTTGAGCGTGCCCGAGGCGCTGCCGCCCAGCCCGAGCCCCGGATAGCCGATGTCGAGGATCGCGAGCGGCATTCCGGTCAGCGTCGCATCGATCGCGCTGCCGGTCGCGGCGAAGCGCCCGCCCACCTCTGCCGTCCCACCTGCGAAGCTCAACCGTGTAGGGGCGAGCCGCCATCCGGTGCCGTCGCGGGTAATCACCGCGGGCGTGAGCAGTCTGAGCGGCCGCCGGTCCAATGTTCCCTGCGCCTGCATCACATAGCGGTCGGCGGCGATCTGCGTTGTCGTCTGGATGTCGAATGCGCGCCCGCGCGAACCGGCCAGCGAGACGCGGACCTCGCCCACGCCCCCGCGCAGCGCTGCCGCGCCGGCGAAGCGAGCCAGGCTAAGCCGGCCCTGGCGAAGACCCCGCCCGGTTGCGGTGGCGTTGATCGACGTCCCGGCCGGATCGAGCAACGCGATCAGATCCAGATGCCCGCGCCGCAGCGTCGCCCGGCCGAGCGTCGCGCCGCGCGCGTCGAGATGCGCCTCGACCCGCTGAATGGCGCCAACCGGCCTGAACAACAGCTCTCCGGTTATCCCGCCACCGTTCACGACGAGGCGGCCGTCGAAACCGCCACTTACGATCGCCAGCGACCCGGCAGCGCGGGTACCGCTCACCGCCAGATCGTCCACCGCGATGGTCGCGACGCCACCCCTGGGCAACAGGATCGCGCCCGCCGCGGTGAACGGCCCCAGCCGCGAGCCGCCGGCCGCCCGGAACGCAAAGCCCTGTGCCGTCGGGTCGAGATGCGCGCGCACCTCGCTAAGACCCAGCGATTCGTTCGGGCGTGCGAATACGAGATCCAGCGTCGGCTTTTCGATGCGGCCGTCGAGCACCAGCGTCAGCGGCCCGTATCGCGCCTGCCGGCCGCCACCCTCCAGGTGGAAGCTGCCGTCCCGCCGCCGGTACCCGCTGCCGCGCAGCGTGATCTGCGGCGCGGTAAGCACCAGATTGGTGAGGCGGAGGATACCGTCGGCGGTGCGCTCCAGATCGGCGCTGACCCTCGGCAACCCGCCGGCAAGGCTGCGGAAGAAAGCATTGTCGAGCCGCACGACCTGCGCGTTGCCGGTACCGATCACGCGGGTGCCGCCGCCGGGCGCGGGCACCACCCGCAATGTCGAGCGCACGTCGACGATCCCCAGGCCCGGGATCAGATAGCGGCCAAGCGCGCCGTTGATGCCGACCTCGAACACGCCGGTGCGCAGATCGAGCGTCAGGTTGATCTGGCCGGTCAGCTTGTCCGACCGTAACCGCAGCGCATCGCCGGTGACGAGCTGGGGCGTGATCCGCAGGACCCCGTCGACGCTCAGCCCGCGCAGGATGCCGCCCGCAACGTCGCCGACCCCCGTCACGCGTGCGGCGACGAAGCGCGCCGGCACGATCACCGGCGCCTTGGACAACCGGCCACGGCCGACCAGATGCGCGTCCTCGAACCCTGTTTTGCCGAAGGCAAATTGCGCGGCATCGATCCGGTAGTCGAACCGCGCGCTGGCGAACGCCCCGTCGAGGATCGCGCGCAGGCGGATGTCGCGTCCGGCCATGTTCGCGAACAAGGCCGGCGGCCGGAGCAGCCGTGCGTTGATACGGACATTGCGATAGGCGCTGGTCGCCAGGTCGATCGCGCCCACCATGTCGACGGCGAGCGCAGCGGACCGCACCGCGAGCGTACCGTCGAGGCGACGGTCGGCAAAGCCCGCCTCGCCGTTGACGATCATCCTGGGCGCGGTCAGCCGCTGGAGCTTGCCCTTCAGATATGGGGACGGTGCGAGCGTTCCCGACAGCGTGTACCGGCCGGATCGCGCCGCCAGGGCGAGATCCAGCACCGGCACCGTGCCGATCCGCCCGCGCGCTGCGCCGCGCCATTGCGACCAGCTGCCGTCTCCCGCGACATCGAGTGTAACCGCGCGGCCAAAGCCGATGCTGCGCGCGAGCACGCCACCGACCGCGCCTTGCGCGCGCACGTCGATGTCGAAGCGGTCGCGATCCGGCATCGCGTCGATCGTAAGGGCGAGCCGATCCGACCCTGCGACCACCGCGCGTAGATCGATCAGCGCTCGCCCAGCCCTGATGTCGGCCCGCCCGGCGACGCGACCGAGCCGCGGCGACCCGAGAACGGGCCGCGCAAGCAACAATCGGTCGATGGCAAGCGCACCGATGCGGATATCGAACGCCGGCAGTAGCGGGCCGCGCCTGCCGGATGGCCGGGTCTTCGGGACATGGAACAGCGTTGCCTGCGGGATATGCAGCCGTTCGATCGCCAGCTCGTTGCGTATCCAGCGCAGCGGCGACCAATCGAGCGTGACGCGCGGCGCTGCGAACACCAGTCCGTCCAGGTCATAGACGCGCAAGTCGACGAGCCGGGTATCCGAATACAGCGATCCGTCGATCCGTCCGACCGAGAAACGCAGGCCGGTCGGCGTGCGGATCGCGGCGATCCGCTGCGCCACGAAGCGGTGGCCGACCTGCGTATCGACCATCAGCAACGCCGAGCCGAAAACCAGCGCCAGCCCGAGAGTCGCGCCGAGAAGCCACCGCAGCCAGCGCGTCAAAATGCCTGCCCCAGCGAGACGTAGACCGCAATCCGGCTATCGCCCGGCTGCGGATTGAGCGGAGTCCCGACGTCGACACGGATCGGCCCGAAGTTGGAATAATAGCGGACGCCGAGCCCCGCCCCCATCTGGAAGTCGGCGAAACGCGGCAGCGGCGAGGTGTAGATGTTGCCGCCGTCGAGGAACGGCACGATCCCGAAATTGCCGAACGCCTTGATCCGCGTCTCGATCGAGAACTCGGTCAGGCTGCGGCCGCCGATCGGATCGTTGTTGAGATCGCGCGGCCCGATCGCCTGATAGCCATAGCCGCGGACCGAGGCACCGCCGCCCGCGTAGAAGCGCCGAGACGGTGCGATCTGGTCGCGCGGTGCGCCGACGATCGTGCCGAGCCGGAGCCGTCCTGCGACCACGACGCTGTCTGTCACCGGCTGGTACGCGCTCGCGTCGAGCTGGACCCTTGTATAGCCGAACGCGGTGCCTTCGAACGACAGCTCCGGGCTCAGCCGTCCGCCAAGCCGAAAGCCCCGGGTCGGGTTGAGCAGGTCGTCCGAGCCGTCATAGTTGAGCGTGGCGGGCAGCGCACCGATGAAGAAGGTCCGACGTCGTGGCGCACCGGTAGCCAGGATGACATCGCGCTCGTCGGACGCGGCGAGTTCGGCCCCGAGCGACCAGGTCCAGGCCTTTTGGAAGAAGATGTTGGTTTGCCGCTCGAGGCTCCCCGAAAGCGAATAGGTGGTGGCGTCGTAGGCGTTGCGGCGGGTGCGCGCGGCGGCGGCCTGCGCGGTCAGGATGCGGTCGCGCCCATGGAAGTTGCTCCGTCGGTAGACAAGGCTCGCGAGCTGTTCCTGCGTGCCGAGGACGCTGCGGATCGTCAGCGCCCCCTCGGGCGGAAACAGGTTGCGGTGCGTCCACGACAGTTCCGCGCGGGCGCCTTCACCGGTGCCATAGCCGAGCTCGCCCGCCACGGTCCGCGGCGGCGCGGGCTCGAGCTTGACTCCCACGTCGACGATATCCGCCGACGCCCCCTCGAGCGGCTTGACTTCGACCGACGACACCAGCCCGGTCTGGATCAGCGCGCGTCGCAGATCGTCCACCGCCTCCGAGTCATACGGGTCCCCCGCGGCGAACCGCGCGATCTCGCCGACATGATCCGCGCCGAACACGCGATTGCCGGGCAACGCCACGACCTGGCCGAACCGCCGCAACCGTCCGGGATCGACCGCGAGGTCCAGCGTCGCCGTCCGCGCCGCACGGTCGACCACGATCGCGGACTCGCCGACGCTGGCGAACGGAAAGCCCTCGCGCCCGATCCGCGTGCGCAGCGCCGCCTCGCCGGCGACGATCGCGTCGGCGTTGACCGGATCGTCGGCGGCGATCCCGAACGCGTCGCGGAAGCGCTCGGCGCGGTCGCCGGCCGCCGCCAGCCCCGCGACGGTGACGTCGGTGAACCGGTACAACGTCCCCGGCTCGGCCTCTACCACGACCAGCGGCCGAGCGCCCGGCTCGACCCGCGTCGCGACCCGCGCGTCATAATAGCCCTCGGCGCGCAGCAGCGAGGTCAGCAGCGCGGCGTCTTCGCGGGCGCGGCGATCGAGCTGGGCGGCGTTGGCCGGCTTGCCGTCGTTCGCGTTGAGCGTCGACAGGTCGTCGAAGCGTTGCCGCAGCAGCGGCGTGGCGACCGCATCGATGCCGTCGAGCCGCCAGCCATAGCGTGTTTCGGCAGCGGCATCGGTGGTGCCGACCGCGACAGGATCGGTCGCCGCGTCGCCGAGCACGGGCCAATCCACCCCGATGCCCGGTAGCGCGGCGAGCGGCGCTGCCGGATCGAGCGCCAGCGGATCGCTGGGCACGGGCGCGGGTACCGGCGGCGGGGCAGCCGACTGCGCAAGGCCCGGCTCGGCAACAAGGATCGCGGCGACACCGCCAAGAGCGAGCCACCCTGCGCGGGACACCATGGCGCCGTCCTAGCGCGGCGCGCGCGACCGCAACAGTCCCGTCTTTGCCGCTGCTTAGCCTTGTCTCATTGCAGCGTGCCGACGACCTCGTGTGACGCCATCAGGCCGATCAATCGCTCGGTCTGCCGCCAGCGGCAGAAATGGACGTGGTTGCCGAGATCGCGGCTCCGCCCTGCCCGCGTCGCCGCTTCGACCGCAGCATGCTCGCCGAACAACTCGATCAGGTCCGATGCTTCGGTCACCTGCTTGGCATCGGCGAGATACATGTCGGCCATTTTCTACTCCTTACTGAACGCCTTGCATTGCACGGCGCGGACCAAGCGCGACGAAGCGGCCCGGCGCGCGGATCACGGTGGTAAACGCCCCTCCGTCGGCACCCCGCGCGGTGTCTCACCGCTCCCGGCCCGGGACACTGGCGTCCCGATCGTGGACATGGCAGTGGACCGCCATGACCAAGCGCACCTCTTCCGCCGCGGGCGGCGTCCTCATCGCACTGGGCGCGTTGGGCGGCGCCGCGATCGGCGTCGCAAATGGAGAAGCGACCGCGGGCTTCCTGATCGGCACGGCGACCGGCATCGCATTGTCGCTCGCCATCTGGCTGCGCAGCCGCCGCTGAGCGGCCATAGCATTTCCTCGGTGTCGGACATGGCAGCGCGGATTAGCACAAGTATCGGGCGTGAACCGGGGCGCTAATCCGGATCAGTATGTAGCTACATTAAGTCGTTTCGCGGCCGTTCCGACAAACGATGCTCGTGGCAGACTCAACTTCTCGTAATCACGACGGCGCGTCTCGTTAAAACATCTGAAAAGCGGCTCCCGTGTCGTTAACCACTTGCGGGTAACCACAAACTGTCCTGTTTCGGGAATCTAGAACACTTGTGAATGGTTTGTTAACACTGCTAGGCGGGCTTCGTTCACAGGGAGAAGTTCGTTGAAAAGTCTTTATCTTATTGCCGCCGCCAGTGTCGCTCTGGTCGCCAGCGCGGCGCAGGCACAAGTCGTCAACAACACCAGCCTGCAGTCGATCAATGGCGCGTATGGCGCCGGCGTCGCCACCACCACCACAACCCCGACCGGCACGCGCACGACGGTTGTCGGCCCTGATGGCGGTGGCAACCGCGCTACCGGAACCTTCACCACCAATCAGTGGTACCAGGCCAATGTCGGTGGCGGCGGGACCGTCGGGATCACCACGGATTACGCGCGCTCGGGCAACGGCTCCGCTTATTTCGCGACGACCAGCGGCGCCAGCAAGGGTGATCTCCAGTATAATTTCTCGACGCCGGTGCTCCTCTCTTCGCTCACCAGCGTCTCCTACGATTTCTACCGCAGCAGCACCTCGACGGTCGACGCCAACCTGACCCCGGTGTTCCGCTTCGACATCTTCGAGGATGCCAACTTCGCGGGCTCGCTGGTCTTCGAGAACGTCTACCAGTCGCAGAGCGCCGCACCGGTAAACACCTGGACGACGCTGACCGCATCGCTCAGCAACGGCATCTTCTGGGCGACCAACGCCCGCTTGGGGCCGACGTTCGCGAGCGCCGACGGCGGGCAGAAGACGCTCGACGCTTGGATTGCAGCCAACGAGGGCACGCTGCGCGTCACGGGCGTCAGCATCGGCGCTGGGTCGGGCTGGAACAACGGCATCTTCGCCGGCGGCATCGACAATGTGAACTTCGCGTTCAGCGGCGGCCCAACCAACAACTTCAATTTCGAAGTTGCAGCTGCAGCGGTTCCCGAGCCGGCGACTTGGGCGATGATGCTCGTCGGGTTCGGCATGGTCGGCGGTGCGGTTCGGACTCGCCGTCGCGCCACCAGCCTCGCGACCGCCTGATCCTTCTCTCGTACCGATGCAAACGCCGTCGACCCTCGGGTCGGCGGCGTTTTGCTGCGCGCCGTTCCGAACCCAGCCACACCGGCGGGCGGCTCCCCGCGACTCGCGGGAATCGCTGGATTAAACAGAAATTAACCTTTTGCCTTCAGAGGTTCTTTGGTTAATGGATCCAGGCCGGCCGCGAGCAGGGGTGTTTGCGGGTCCGCCAACGGGGGAAGATGTGATGCGGGTTCTGCTGATCGAGGACGAGCCGACCACGGCCAAGGCCATCGAACTTATGCTTACGACCGAAGGCTTCAACATCTACACCACCGATCTCGGTGAAGAAGGTCTCGATCTCGGCAAGCTCTACGATTACGATATCATCCTGCTCGACCTCAACTTGCCCGACATGCACGGGTACGACGTTCTCAAGAAGTTGCGCGTCGCGCGTGTGTCGACCCCGGTCCTGATCTTGTCGGGCGTCAACGAGATGGACAGCAAGGTCCGCTCGTTCGGCTTCGGCGCAGACGATTATGTGACCAAGCCTTTTCATCGCGAAGAGCTCGTCGCGCGCATCCACGCCGTGGTTCGTCGCTCGAAGGGCCATTCGCAATCGGTGATCCGCACCGGCAAGCTCGCGGTCAATCTCGATGCCAAGACCGTCGAAGTCGACGGCAGCCGCGTCCATCTGACCGGCAAGGAATATGCGATGCTCGAGCTGTTGTCGCTCCGCAAGAGCACGACGCTGACCAAGGAAATGTTCCTCAACCACCTTTATGGCGGCATGGACGAACCCGAGCTCAAGATCATCGACGTCTTCATCTGCAAGCTCCGCAAGAAGCTCAGCCTCGCTTGCGACGGCGAGAATTACATCGAGACGGTCTGGGGTCGCGGCTATGTGCTGCGTGAACCCGAAGAGGCGGCACAAGTCGCCTGATCGATCACTAGTCTTCCCGCCCGCGCGGGGAGCATGAAGGCCGCGGCGTCGGGGGGCGCCGCGGCCTTTTATTTGCCTGCTCCTACCAGCATGGCCGGAGCGCGACGTTACTTTCGCTCGAACTCCTTCTGCCCGGCCACCCAGGTCTCCTCGACCTTCGTCGCGCGCAGCTCGGTCGGCGAGGCCAGCATCGGATCACGGTCGACGATGATGAAATCGGCGCGCTGCCCGGGCGCGAGCCGGCCGAATTTGTCATCGGCGAACCCGGCATAGGCCGCACCTGAGGTGAACGCCCACCACGCCTGTTCCCGCGACAGCGCCTCTTCCGGACGCCAGCCGCCGAACGGCTGGCCCTGCGCGTCCTGCCGCGTGAACGCCGCAGCCCAGCCCGCCCAGGGATCCGGCCGCTCGACCGGGAAGTCGGAGCCGAACGCCAGCGGAGCGCCGTTGCGCAGCATCGTCGCCCAGGCATAGGCGCCGGTCAGTCGCGCGCTGCCGAGCCGCGCCTCGGCCATCGTGCGGTCGCTCGTCTGGTGGGTCGGCTGCATCGAGGCGATGATGCCGTTCCGCCCGAACCGCGCGAGATCGACGGGGTCGACGATCTGCGCGTGCTCGATCCGCCAGCGGCGATCGCCCTTGTAGGTTTCGGCAAGTTCCTCGATCGCGCCGAGCACCTGCGCGTCGGCGCGATCGCCGATCGCGTGGACTGCGACCTGGTAATTGTCCATCGCCGCGCGGCTCATCACGTTGCGGATCACGTCGTCGGCCATGAAGCCGGCACCGGTCTGCCCCGGCGCGTCAGCATAGGGTGCCTTCAGCCATGCGCCGCGCGAGCCGAGCGCGCCATCGGCATAGAGCTTGACCCCGCCGAGCCGCAGCCGGTCCGCGTAAAGCCATGGCGTCGGCCCCGTGCCGCCGATCTGGATCGCGGTGTCCACACCCGCGGAATAGCTCATGATCCGCATCCGCAGCGCACCCGCGTCGCCCATCCGCCGATAGGTCAGCCAGTCGTCGAGCGAGGTGCCCATGTCGGCGGTCGCAGTGACGCCGTAGCTGAGCAGGATCGACTGCGCCTTGATGAAGGCGGCGTTGCGGTCCTTGCCGAGAGGTTGCGGCACCACCTTCTGTACCAGC
Organism: Sphingomonas sp.; assembly: GCA_035537395.1. Taxonomy (GTDB): domain Bacteria; phylum Pseudomonadota; class Alphaproteobacteria; order Sphingomonadales; family Sphingomonadaceae; genus Sphingomonas. Next base: position 11,758 of record DATLME010000324.1, read on the forward strand.
GCCTGCGCGGCGTCGACGAACACGCCAGATGGGGTCGTGCCGGTCTTCTCGATCCGTCCGCCCGCCGGCGACACGCTCTTGGCGGTTACCCCGGCCGCTGTCATCGCGGCGGTATTGGCCCAGCTCGCATGGCCGTCGGCGCGGGACAGCCAGACCGGGCGATCGCTGACGACCTTGTCGAGATCCGCCGCGGTGGGGAAGCGGCCGAGCCCCCACGTCTCCTGGTTCCACCCGCCGCCGAGGATCCAGCGGCGTTCTGGATTGGCCGCGACATAGGCCGCGATGCGCGCCTGCGCCTCCGCCAGCGACTTGGCGTCCGACAGGTCGAGCTCGAGCGCGCGAAAACCAAGTTCGACGACATGGCCGTGCGCATCCACGAAACCGGGGAGCAGAACCCGCCCCTTCATGTCCGCGCGCCAGTCGAGCTTCTCGGGGCGTTTGTCCTTGGCGGCGAGCAGGCGCACCACCTTGCCGTCGGGCGAGATCAGCAGTGCGTTGAAGCGGACGACCTTGCGGTCCTTGTCCATGGTGATGCCGTTGACGTTGTCGACGAGAGCGTCGGCGAGCACCGGTGCGGGCACCAGCATCAACGACAAGGAAGCGAACCACCGACCAACTACCACTATATGCTCCCGCCGACTGCCAGCGGACGGCGCATAAGCGGTGTTCCCCCGTCGCGCCAGATGGTCTAGCGCTGCAGGATGGTCAGCCATCCTATATCCGCCGCGGCATCCATGCCGGTCACGATTGACGACGTGCGCACCGCGCACGACCGGATCAGGGATGCAATCGTGCGGACGCCGACGCTGATCAGCCGGACGCTTTCCGAGCTGACCGGGGCCACCGTCTACCTGAAGTTCGAGAACCTTCAGTTCACCGCGGCCTACAAGGAACGCGGTGCGCTCAACACCTTGCTCCAGCTCAGCGAGGCCGCCCGTGCCAAGGGCGTGATCGCCGCCTCGGCCGGCAACCATGCGCAGGGGCTCGCCTATCACGCGCATCGGCTCGGTATTCCCGCGACAATCGTGATGCCGCGCACTACCCCGACGATCAAGATCACGCAGACCGAAGGACACGGCGCCACCGTCATCCTCGAAGGCGAAACCTTCGACGCGGCCTATGCGCACGCGCGGATACTCGAGGCCGAGCGCGGCTATACCTTCGTGCACCCGTTCGACGATCCTCGGATCATCGCGGGTCAGGGCACCACCGCGATCGAAATGCTCGAGGACGTGCCGGCCATCGACATGTTCGTTACGCCGATCGGCGGCGGCGGGCTGATCTCGGGGATGGCGACCGTGGCCCGCGCACAATCGCACGCGATCGAAGTCATCGGCGTCGAGGCCGAACTGTTTCCGTCGATGTACAATCGCATCAACGGTACCGACATGCCCTGTGCGGGCGATACGCTCGCCGAGGGGATCGCGGTCAAGGAGCCGGGCGGGATCACCTCGCGAATGGTCGCAGAGCTGGTTGACGACATCGTGCTGGTTAGCGAGCGCAGCCTGGAACAGGCGGTCAGCCTGCTGCTCCAGATCGAGAAAACCGTGGTCGAGGGGGCGGGCGCCGCCGGGCTCGCCGCGCTGCTGCAGCATCCCGAGCGGTTCAAGGGCCGCATCATCGGGGTTGTGCTGTGCGGCGGCAATATCGACACGAGGCTGCTCGCCAACGTGTTGTTGCGCGATCTCGCCCGCTCCGGGCGGCTGGCGCGGCTGCGCATCCGGCTACAGGATCAGCCTGGTGCGCTTTATAATGTCGCGCGGATCTTCGATCAGCAACGCGTGAACATCATCGAGGTTTATCATCAGCGCGTCTTTACGACGCTCCCCGCCAAGGGGCTGATCACCGATATCGAATGCGAGGCGCGTGATCGCGCCCATCTCGATCGGCTGATCGCCGCACTGCGGGCGGGTGGGTACGAAACGAACCCGGTGGAACTCGCCTAGGCGGTCCGAAAAGCAGGGGCCGCGAGCGACGCGGCCCCTGCTCAACGATTAGT
>DATLME010000325.1:0-6769 GCA_035537395.1 Sphingomonas sp.
TCGAGGAAGCCGGTGTTGATGAAGACGATGCGGTTCCGGACCGCGTGGATGCACGCCGCCAGATTGGCGGAGGTGCGGCGCTCCTCGTCCATCACCCCGACCTTCACGGTGTGGCGCGCGAGCCCGAGCAGATCCTCGACCGCATCGAACAGCCGGTCGGTGAACGCCGCCTCGTCGGGGCCGTGCATCTTCGGCTTGACGATATAGACCGATCCGGCGCGGCTGTTGGTGAACGCGCCTTGCCCGGCCAGGTCGTGGACCGCGATCAGGCTGGTGACGATCGCGTCGAGGATGCCCTCGGGCGCTTCGCCGCCGTCAGCGAGCATGACCGCCGGGGTGGTCATCAGATGGCCGACATTGCGGACGAACAGCAGGCTGCGACCGGGCAGGACGAGCTCGCTGCCATCGGGCGCGACATAGCGGCGGTCGGGGTCGAGCGTGCGGGTCAGCGTGCTGCCACCCTTGGCGAAGCTGGCCTGCAGGTCGCCCTTCATCAGGCCCAGCCAATTGGCATAGGCAGCGACCTTGTCCTCCGCATCGACCGCGGCGATCGAATCCTCGAGATCGACGATGGTGGTGAGTGCGGATTCGAGGACGACGTCGGCGAGCCCCGCAGGGTCGTCGCGGCCGATCGAGTGAGCCTTGTCGATCACCAGTTCGATGTGGAGGCCGTTGTGGCGGAGCAGGAAGTTGTCGCCGGCGCGCGCGACCAGCTGCGCCGGGTCGGCAAGCGCGGGCTCGCCGCCGGTCCAGTCGGTCCATGATCCCGAGGCGAGCGGCACCGCATCGTCGAGGAACGCCTTGGCCCAGGCGATCACCTGCGCGCCGCGGGCAGGATCATAGCCCTTGCCGGCGGCGGCGCCGGGGATCGCGTCGGTGCCGTAGAGTGCGTCGTAGAGGCTGCCCCAGCGGGCATTGGCGGCGTTGAGCACGAACCGCGCGTTGAGCACGGGAACGACGAGCTGCGGGCCTGCCAGCCGCGCGATCTCGTCGTCGACATTGGTGGTGGTGATCGCGAACGGCGCGGGTTCCGGGACGAGGTAACCGAGCTCGCGGAGGAAGGCCTGGTCTGCCGCGCGGTCCACCGGTTGGCCGGCGTGTTCGCGGTAGCGGGCGTCGATCGCTGCCTGGAGCTGGTCGCGGGTCCGCAGCAATGCGGCGTTTTCGGGGGCGAAGCGCGCGAAGATCGCGGCGGTGCCGGCCCAGAAGGCGTCGGGAGCGATCCCGGTGCCGGGCAGCGCCTGTTCGTCGATGAACCGCGCCAGGGCGTCCGCGACCTGGAGACCCGCGCGATCGACCATCGATGTGCCGCTCATGATTATCACTCCTTCAACCGCCGTGTGCACGGCTCGACCATCGGACCCTGGGGAAGGAACCACGCGCTTGGCCCAGATCCGGCGGCGAGCGCAAGGGGGCGGATGCGTTCCGCGCGGCAACCTGCCGTTCGATAGGGGCGCTCGATACGCCGCTGCGCCCCTACTCGATCCCTACTCAGGCGAACCGGGGGCAACGTCATCCCGGAATTGTTCCGGGATCGACCGTGCCGCTTGCTCGAAAGCCGTGGGTTTGCGGAAGCGTGGATCCCGGAACAAGTCCGCGATGACGAGATGTGAGGGCCGCGGCTCATCCAACGGTACACGAACGCCAGCTCACCCCTCCAGCGCGAGCGCGAGTTCCTCGATGCGGCGGAGCATGGCGGTGAAGGTCGTCACTTCGGCCTTGCCGAATTGCGAGAAGATCCGCTGCTCGAGATCGAGCGCTTTCGGGGCGACGACGGCATAGAGATCGCGGCCCGCGGGAGTGAGATCGAGCAGGTGCGAGCGGCGATCTTCGGCATTGGCGCGGCGCGCGAGCAGGCCGCGCCCGACCAGCGCGATCGCCGCGCGACTCACCGTGACCTTGTCCATCCGGGTTTGCCGGCCGATCGCCTGCTGGGTGATGCCGTCGCTTTCCGCGATCACGGCGACCAGCCGCCATTCGGGGATCGTCAGCCCGAACAGCGATTCATAGGTCCGCGCGATCGAATCGCTGACCAGGTTCGACGTGACCGACAGGCGGTAGGGAATGAATTCGTCGAGGACGAGGCGCGGCATGCCCGACCGTATCACTTGACTTGGGATTGGCAAACGCACAGCCAAGTGGTAACACGTGATACCATTTTCGAAGGACCGCGCGCATGGATCATTTCGACGTCAATCCGATGGGGCTCGATGGTTTCGAGTTCGCCGAGTTCACTTCCCCCGATCCCGATGCGCTGGCGCGGCAGTTCGAACTGCTCGGCTTCGTACCCGCCTCGACGCACCCCACACGCGCCGTAACGCGGTACAAGCAGGGCCGGATCAACCTGTTGCTCAACCGCGAATCCGGCGGGCAGGCCGCCGAGTTCCGCGCCGCGCATGGCCCGTCGGCGAACGGCATGGCGTTCCGCGTCGGCAACGCCAGGCAGGCGCATGCCGCCGCGATCGAGCGCGGCGCCAAGCCGGCGGACGCGTCGCAGGGCGCGCTCGGCGACGATGCCTATGTGCTTGAGGGGATCGGCGGATCGCTGCTGTATCTGGTCGACAAGCATGGCACCAACGGGAGCCTGTACGACGACTGGAACGAGGTACCCGGCGCAGCCGAGGCCGAGGCGAGCAACAATGTTGGCCTCGACCTGCTCGACCACCTTACCCACAATGTCCGCCGCGGCGAGATGCGGACCTGGTCGGCCTTCTACGGCCGGATCTTCGGGTTCGAGGAGCAGAAGTATTTCGACATCAAGGGCAAGGCGACCGGGCTGTTCAGCCAGGCGATGATCGCGCCCGACAAGGCGATCCGGATCCCGCTCAACGAAAGCCAGGACGAGCATAGCCAGATCGAGGAGTTCATCCGCGACTATAAGGGCGAAGGCATCCAGCACCTCGCGCTGACCACCGACGACATCTTCGCGACGGTCGAAAAGCTGCGCGAACGCGGCGTGCGGTTGCAGGACACGATCGAGACCTATTACGAGCTCGTCGACAAGCGCGTACCGGGGCATGGCGAGGATCTGGAACGGCTGCGGCGCAACCGGATCCTGATCGACGGCGACGTGAAGGACGAGGGGCTGTTGCTGCAGATCTTCACCGAGCCGATGGTCGGGCCGATCTTCTTCGAGATCATCCAGCGCAAGGGCAATGAGGGCTTCGGGAATGGCAATTTCCAGGCGCTGTACGAGTCGATCGAGCTGGACCAGATCCGGCGCGGGGTAATCACCGTCGACGCTTGATCAACGGGCGAAGAGGTCGTCAGAGCGGCACGGCAAAGCCGGTCCACTGGACACGCCTATTTCCCGCCCCGGCGAAGGCCGGAACCCAGTTGGGAAGGCCCAGGTGACTAGGGACTGCGCGTCGTCACGCGACTGCCCCACCTGGGCCCCGGCCCCCGCCGGGGTAGTAAGGGGACAGATAGTCCAAACGAGAGGATGCCGATGACCAGCGACTATATCCCCGGCTTCGGCAATCACGTCTCCACCGAGGCGGTCGCCGGCGCCCTGCCGATCGGGCAGAACTCCCCCCAGCGGCCGGCGTTCGGGCTCTATGCCGAACAGCTCTCCGGCACCGCGTTCACCGCACCGCGCCACGAGAATCGGCGCAGCTGGCTCTACCGGATGCGGCCCACTGCCGAACACCCACCCTATCAGCCCTATGACGGCGCCACGCGGTTCGCGCCGGGCACGACCGACGCGCCGTTCGCGCCGAACCGGCTGCGCTGGGATCCGATCGCGATGCCGGACGCGCCGACCGACCTGATCGACGGCATGACGACCATGCTCGTCAACCGCGATCCCGCCGATCTCGAGGGGGTCGCGCTCCACGTCTATGCCGCAAATCGCGACATGGTCGATCGGGTGTTCACCGATGCGGACGGCGAGTTGCTGTTCATTCCCCAGCAGGGCCGCGTCGAGCTGTTCACCGAACTCGGCCGCATAGAGGTCGCGCCCGGGCAGATTGCGCTGGTCCCGCGCGGCGTACGGTTCCGCGCGTCGCTGCCCGACGGCAGCGCGAGCGGCTATGTCGCGGAAAATCACGGCAGCCTGTTCCGGCTCCCCGATCTCGGCCCGATCGGCGCCAATGGCCTCGCCAACCCGCGCGACTTCGAGACACCGGTGGCGTGGTTCGAGGATCGCGACGACCGCACCGAAGTGGTGCAGAAGTTCATGGGATCCTTGTGGACGACCACGCTCGACCACAGCCCGCTCGATGTCGTCGCATGGCACGGCAATCTCGCGCCCTGGCGCTACGATCTGGCGCGGTTCAACACCATCAACACGGTCAGCTTCGACCATCCCGATCCGTCGATCTTCACGCTCCTGACCTCGCCCAGCGACGTGCCGGGCCGTGCCAATGCCGATTTCGTGATCTTTCCGCCGCGCTGGATGGTCGCCGAGGGGACGTTCCGCCCGCCCTGGTTCCACCGCAACATCATGTCCGAGGCGATGGGCCTGATCACCGGCGCGTACGACGCGAAGGCCGAGGGCTTCGCGCCGGGCGGCGTGTCGCTGCACAATCTGATGGCCGGACACGGGCCCGATCTGGCGAGCTGGCAGGGCGCATCGGCGGCGGATCTCAAGCCCCACAAGATCGAGGGGACGATGGCGTTCATGCTCGAGAGCTGCTGGGCGTACAAGCCGACCCGCTATGCGCTCGAGCATTCCCAACTGGATTACGATGCGGTGTGGGCCGACTTCCCCAAGGCGCAGCTGCCGCGATGATCCTCCACGGTTATTGGCGGTCGAGCGCGGCGTATCGCGTGCGGATCGCACTGGCGCTGAAGGGAGTGGCGTACGAGCAGGTTACGCACGACCTGCGCACCGGCGCGCAGGGCGCGGACGATTACCGCGCGCTCAATCCGCAGGCCATGGTGCCCGCGCTCGAGGCCGACGGCGTCGTACTGGTGCAGAGCCCGGCAATCCTGGAATGGATCGAGGAACGCTATCCTACGCCCGCGCTGCTGCCCGCCGGACGCGACGATCGCGCGGTGGTACGCGCAATGGCGGCGCTGGTCGCGTGCGACATCCACCCGCTCAACAATCTGCGGGTGCAGACCGCGTTACGCCGCGATCTCGACGCGAACGACGCCGCTGTCGCGAGCTGGATCGCACGGTGGATCGCTGACGGGTTCGCCGCGCTGGAAACGCTGATCGCGCGCCACGGCCGAGGCTTTGCGTTCGGTGATGCGCCAGGGCTCGCCGACTGCGTGCTGGTCCCGCAGGTCTATTCGGCGGAGCGGTTCGGGGTCGACCTGACCCCCTACCCTGCGCTGGTCGCCGCCGCCGAGCGGGCGCGCCGCCTTGATGCGTTCCTTGCCGCGCATCCCGACCGGCAACCTGACGCCCCGGCGATCGAAGCGTGACCGAACGGCTGACCGCGACCCCCGCAGGGGTCACGCTGGCACCGCTCGATGCGGTCGTCGACGGCAAGGCGCGGAACTTCGTGTTGCAGCTGCGCGCGGGCCGGTTCCACGGGTTCGTGGTGCGGCGCGGGGAGACGGTGGCGGGGTTCGTCGACCGCTGCCCGCACATGGGCGTGCCGCTGGCGCAAGTGCTCGACGATTATCTGGCGCCGTCGGGCGACCTGATCGCGTGCAGCTGGCACGGTGCGCTGTTCGAGATTGACGGCGGCCGCTGCGTCGGTGGGCCGTGCATCGGCGCGTCGCTGATCGCGTGGCCGGTGGCCGTCGTCGACGGCGCGATCGTGACCGCCTGAGTCGCTCGCCTTCGCTGATCCACCCGGCTACACCCGCCGGATCTGATGACGGAGGCGAGAATGCGCAAGACTGCCCTGATGTTGCTCGCGATCGCGGCGCCGGCGAACGCGCAGGAAGAGCCCGCCCAGCGCGCGACGATCAACGTCGTCGGCTACGGCAAGGTGACATCGCCGCCGACCGTCGCAGTGATCGACTATTGGGTCGCGGGCGAGGGCAAGACTCCGGACGCCGCGAGCGAGGCGCTTGCCGAGAAGCAGCGCACGGTGTCGCGCGGGGTCGCGGGCTTGCTCGGCCGCGACACCCAGATCACCGGCGGCAACGTCATCGTGATCGAAGCGCGCAGCCCGGAGTGCAAGGGACCCAACAGCTATGGCGCGCAACCCCAGCTCAGCGAGGGCGCGTGCACGGTCACCGGCTATATCGCGACCTTGCAGGGCAACGTCCGGACGTCGGCGGTGACCAAGGCGGGTACGGCGGTGGGTCTGGCGGCGCGGCTCGGTGCGCGCGACGCGCGCTTGCAGCAGTTCCTGCTCGCCGACCAGGCTGATGCGCAACGCCGTGCGATGGCGGATGCGTTGAAGGATGCGCGGAGCCGGGCGGAGGCGCTCGCGACGGGGTCGGGCGCGCGGCTCGGCGACGTCGTCTCGATCCGCGACCAGAATAGCGGCATGCGCGGAGAACTGATGGTCACGGGCGCGAACGCGCGGATGGCGTCGCCACCGCCACCGCCCGCCCCGCCTCCGGTCGAGATCGAGCTGACGCCGCGGCCGATCGAGACCCAGGCGCAGGTGTACGTGAGTTACGCGATCGCGCGATGATTTTGGTGTGAAGCCGTCATTACGGTGGAGGCCGCGACCCGGGCCAAGAGCGTGGCGCTCGGCACTCTGGGTCCCGGCCTTCGCCGGGATGACGTGTATCGCGTGCGGGATTGTTGGTCGGCCGTCACTTACTCGACCACCCCGGCGAAGGCCGGGGCCCAGTTGGGGGGCAGGGATAACGAAGGACAGTCCTTCGTAACCTCTACCTTCCCGACTGGGCCCCG
>DATLME010000326.1:0-3166 GCA_035537395.1 Sphingomonas sp.
TCGGCGGTCTATGCAGCGCGGATGGGATCGCGACAGGCCATCGTCGACGCGATCGTTCTCACCGCTTCAGGCGCGGGCGACGTGTCAGCGCGCAAGATGTTCAGTGAGTTCGCGCTTTATTGCGACGGCAGGCTGGTCGCACTGATCTGCGACGACCAGCTGTTCGTTAAACCGACCGACGCCGGCCGCCGGCTTGCAGGGCCGGTCGACGACGCTCCGCCCGACAAGGGCGCAAAGCCTTGCCTGCTAATCCCGGCGGACCGCTGGAGCGACGGCGCGTGGCTGTCCGATCTCATCCGCGCCTCGGCGAGCGCCCTGCCCGCGCCCAAGCGAAAGCCGCGGTAGCGGCACGGGTGCTGCGAGGCGTGACCTGGGCCATTGATATGGATGGTCGAGGACTCGTCGGAATTGCGCGACGATTAGCGGCTCCACGACCCTTGCGACCAGCGCTGCTGCCGCGATCGCCACCGCTGCAGCGATGCCTATCGCAGCGACCACGGCGAAACCCTGCGCCACGAGCACAGCGATGACGACCGCGCCGATGTTCATGTGCAACAGGTACAGCGGGTAGGTCATCTTCCCCATCCAACGTGCGAAGCCAGGATCGATAGCCCTAACCAGCACGGGTTGCGCCCGCGTGGCACTGGCTACCAGCATGCCACCGACGGCGACTATGGCGAGGGCGACTGCCGGCGAGACGGCCAGTGTACTTTCTGCAGCGCTCACCCGCGCTTGCTGGACGACCTGGATCGATGCGGGGATCGCCGCGATGCCGATGGTCAGGACGTGGCGGAGCGCGGGACGCGTCGCCTGGCATTGCGCGATCATGATCCCGATCGCGAAGAAGCTGCCGTGGGTCAGCAGCAGGAGATCGCTTGCTCGGCTCGGCGGCAGTGCCGGATCGTGCGCCGCGCCCAACAGTGGAGCAAGGATGGCCGCCATGCTGATCAGCGTCAGTCCATAGGCGACGCGCTCGAGCCGCGCCGCGCTGCCGCCGCTTCCGATGGCGGCGGCCACCACCAGATAGAAGACCGTTTCGACGCCGATCGTCCAATAAGCCCCGTCGATTTGCTCACCGACCGGCACGAACAGCATCGAGCGCACCCACCCGAGCACGAGTTCGCTGCTGGCGAGGCCGGCTGCCGCGACGATCGCCAGCGTGATCGTGGCGCAGGCCCACGCGGCAGGCACGAGGCGGAGGAAGCGTCGGCGGAGGAACTCGGCTTGGCTCACGTTCGTGGCCGAGCGTGCGATCATGACACCGGAAATGACGAAGAAGATCTGGACACCGACCCACCCATATTCGAGCCCAAAGCGCACCGCAGGTCGGTAGCCGAGGTGGTTTAACAGGGCGTGGGAAACGCGACCCGGCGCGTACCAGAAGCCCGCGCCGTAATGGGCGCCCATGACCGCCACGGCGCAGAGGAAGCGCAGCAACTCGATCTGGATCAGCGGATCGGCGCGGTCGCGTGTCATCGCTCGTGCTCTACTGCGCGGGGCTTGCGAATTGGTTAGCTGATCCGCCGCCACGGGCGCCGTCAGGCTGTTCGGGGCGCGGTGGATCAAACGACCACCATTCCGAAACCGGCGGCGATCGACCCAAATCTTTTTTCGTTCCCGCCTCGTTCCCTTGCACCTCGCGAAACCCGCAGAAGTCCACGCGTCGCGCTTCCATTCCCGCCGCAGACCACATGATATCAGCGGTAATCGTGCGCTTGACGTTGTATTAAGCCTCTTGTGCCGGCGAGCGCTTTGGCACAATCTCTGGGGGTTGAGTTCGGGGGCGGACCCAAATGTGGTAGGAACGATCGTCACGCACTATATCGTGACAGGTGCTTATACGCGTCTTTCACATCAGGACGCGTGCGCATTTTGTTCCCATCGCAGGCCCGCCCGGTGATAGGATCAGGGCATGCCCCGATTCGAACGGATCGAGAACGTAGGAGCGGCGGCGATGGATTTCAGGGATACACAGGCGAGCGATATGAGCACCGATACCATCGAAGCGCCGACCACCGGCCCCATTGCGCTCGACAGCAAGTCGGTGACGCCGCAGCCCTATCCGGTCGAGGTCGATCATAGCCGCGACGCGCTGCTCACCGATTTCGGCAAGGAGACGCTGAAGGACCGCTATCTGCTCCCGGGCGAAAGCTTCCAGGACCTCTTCGTCCGCGTCGCCTCGGCCTATGCCGACGATGCGCCGCACGCCCAGCGGATCTACGACTATATCTCGAAGCTGTGGTTCATGCCCGCGACCCCGGTGCTGTCCAACGGCGGCACCGGGCGCGGCCTGCCGATCAGCTGCTATCTCAATTCGGTGCCCGACAGCCTCAACGGCATCGTCGACACGTGGAACGAGAATGTCTGGCTGGCGTCGCGCGGCGGCGGGATCGGCACCTATTGGGGCAATGTCCGCGGGATCGGCGAGCCGGTCGGCCTCAACGGCAAGACCAGCGGGATCATCCCGTTCGTCCGCGTCATGGATTCGCTCACGCTCGCGATCTCGCAAGGCTCGCTGCGCCGCGGGTCGGCCGCGGTCTATCTCGACGTCTCGCATCCCGAGATCGAGGAGTTCCTCGAGATCCGCAAGCCGTCGGGCGACTTCAACCGCAAGGCGCTCAACCTCCACCACGGCGTGCTGATCACCGACGACTTCATGGAAGCCGTCCGCGACGGCAGCGAATGGCATCTGCGCAGCCCCAAGGACCAGGCGATCCGCGCCACCGTCGATGCGCGCGCGCTGTTCCAGAAGCTGGTCGAGACCCGCCTCGCGACCGGCGAGCCGTACATCGTCTTCGCCGACCACGTGAACAAGTCGATGCCCAAGCATCACCGCGATCTCGGGCTGAAGGTCTCGACCTCGAACCTGTGCAGCGAGATCACGCTCCCCACCGGGCGCGACCATCTCGGCAATGATCGCACCGCGGTGTGCTGTCTGTCGTCGATGAACCTCGAGACCTGGGACGAGTGGAAGGACGAGAAGGGCTTCGTCGAGGACGTGATGCGGTTCCTCGACAATGTGCTTCAGGATTATATCGACCGCCACGAGCCGGGCATGGAGCGCGCCGCGTACAGCGCGGGCCGCGAACGCTCGGTCGGGCTCGGGGTGATGGGCTTCCACAGCTTCCTCCAGGCCCGCGGCCTGCCGTTCGAGGGCGCGATGGCG
>DATLME010000327.1:0-6615 GCA_035537395.1 Sphingomonas sp.
GGTGGCCAGCTCACCATCACGACCGACGTCGAGAACTATCCTGGCTTCGCCGATGTCATTCAGGGACCCTGGCTGATGGAGCAGATGCAGAAGCAGGCCGAGCATGTCGGCGCCCGCATGGAGTGGGATACGATCGTCGAGGTCGATTTCTCGCGGCGCCCTTTCCGGATGATCGGTGACGGCGGCACCGTCTATACCGGCGACACCATTGTGATCGCGACCGGCGCCCAGGCCCGCTGGCTCAATCTTCCGTCCGAAGAACGTCTGAAGGGCCGCGGCGTCTCAGCCTGCGCAACCTGCGACGGCTTCTTCTATCGCGGCAAGAAGGTTGCGGTGATCGGTGGCGGCAATACCGCGGTCGAGGAAGCCCTTTACCTCACCAATCACAGCCCGGACGTGACGCTGATCCACCGTCGTGATTCACTGCGTGCCGAGAAGATCCTCCAGGATCGCCTGTTCGCGCACAAGGGCATCACCGTCCTGTGGAACAAGGAGGTTCGCGCTTTCGTCGACGGTGGCGGCACCGCCGGGCTGGTCGCGCTCGATCTCGAGGATACCGTGACCGGCGAGCATTCGCGGCTCGCCACCGATGGCGGGTTCGTCGCGATCGGGCATCACCCCGCGACTGAATTGTTCAGGGGGCATCTCGCCCTGGACGACGATGGCTATATCTCGGTGGAGACGGGGTCGACCCGGACCAGCGTCGAAGGCGTGTTCGCCTGCGGTGACGTCCAGGACAAGATCTACCGTCAGGCAGTCACCGCTGCCGGCACCGGCTGCATGGCCGCGCTCGATGCCGAACGCTTTCTCGCCGCTGCCGACTATGCGGAAATGGCGGAAGCCGCCGAGTAATCCCGCTGCGCGTCGTCGAGCAGCGTCAGTACCGCCATGATCAGCGCTTGGCTGGCGGCGGCTGGGGCGAAGCTGTGCGACGCCGTGTCGACGGTTTCGATTCGCAGATCGGCACCGGCCGCTCGCGCCGCCGCCCTGAAGGCGAGCGCGGTGGCATCGCCTTCCGCGAGGATAACCCGCGCGTCGTGGCCCCAGCCGCTGATCGCCATGATCGCCTGCTGCGCCATCGCGGTCTCGTTTGCCGGCGCAGATATCTTCCGCAAGCCTCTGTAAAGCTTCGATATGTCCACGCCGCCAGTTATAAGTCGGCGCCATTCTGACGGTCGTCTGAGGCTCGTCGCATATCGCGCCCGGATCGCGGCCGATGGCGGCAGCGCATCGGGCGCGTCGATGGTCCAGGGATTGGCGAGCAGGATGCGATCGATCCCCGCATCGCGGCCGAACAGCGCCAGCGTCGTGGCGGCGTCGCAATTGCCTAGCGCGACGAGCGTTGCGAGCGGGGGAGAGGTGGCCCGAAAGCAGGCGGCCGCGGCAATCAGGTCCTCGCGCGACGAGCGATAGCCCCGGTTGAGCCCGGCCGAGTCACCGATGCCGCGTCGGTCGTAGCGAAACACCGGAAAGCCGGTCTGTGCGATGCGGGCCGCCAACAAGGCCATGCCACGATGCGCACCGCTGCGGATCTCGTTGCCGCCCGACACGATCAACAGTCCGGTCGACCGTGTCGCCCCATCGATCGTGCCGACCAGCGGATCGCCGCCGCAGTCGAACCCGATCACCCGGCGCATGTCGCGATCCATTGTGCGATATCGTCGCCAAGTAGTTCGACGAGTTCGAGATCATTGTCCGGTTCGCTTCGTCGCCAGAGTGGCTTTGCGGCGATCTTGCGATCCGCAGGTCGTGGATCGGTATCGAGCCGGACGACCCGCATGGCGGCGCCGTCATCGGCCTCGATCGGTGCCGCGCCGCCGAGCGCCGCAAGGAAGTCGCGCGGCAACCGGTTGCCCGCGATTTCGACGACGGCCTCGGTCTCGTCCGCCAGTGGCGCGATCCTGCTCAATTCGCGGACCAGGTTTGCTCCGTTTTGCGGCGCGAAATGCCAGCGCCCCGTGACCAGTGGCAGCGTATCGAGCAGCGCGCCGCTCCGCAGGGCGACTGCAAAGGCCCGGCGTTGCGCCCAGACATGCTCGACCGCGGCTTCGAACGCCTGGCGAAGATGCAACAGGTCGAGGTCGGACGTAGGGATCAGGCTCTCGCCGGTGCCGGGAAGGTCCGGCAGCGCGCCGCCGATGCCGCGATCGGCCAGGGCGCGAAGCAAGGTCACGGCGAAGGCACGGGTCCGGTTCGCCTCCTCGAACAACGGCAGCGCCAGGACGACTACGGGCCCTGCGGCGGGCCCGAACCGGAGCATCGTCTCCTCGCCGCCGCCCCAGGCATAGCGCTCGATCGCGGGAGCGCTCACGCGGCCACCCTAGATCAGCGCCTTGCCCGCAGCGAAGCGGACCAGCGCGCCGAAGGTCTCCAGCATGTCGCCGTCGACCTCGTCGTCCTCGATCAGGATGCCCAACCGGTCCTCGATCTCGGTGAGCACGCCGGCAACCGCCATCGAATCGAGTTCGGGAAGCGCCCCGAACAGCGGCGTCGTCGCGGTGAAGCCGGCAGCGCGCTCGGCGGACAGGCCGAGCGTGTCGGCAAGCACCGCGCGCACGGTGGTTTCGACCTTGGTCATTCCTTCGGGAAGCAAATCTACGGCCCTGATCGTTGCGAAGCTGCGCCGGGTTAGAGGCCGAGGGTGATTTCGGCAACGCCCCCGCGCTATGGAGGCGCATGATCCCGCTCGATCCTGCGCCCCGCCCCATCGATCACATCCTCCGCGGCGCCCCCGACGCCCCGGCGCTGATCGAACGGGCAGGGCCGATCGGCTTTGCCGAACTCGAACTCCAGGTCGCCGCAGCTGCGGGTTGGCTGCTGCGGCAAGGCCTCGTCCCGGGCGACCGGGTCGCGACCTGGCTGCCGAAGACTCGGCTCGCCTGCGTGATGCCGCTCGCCGCGCCGCGCGCGGGGCTGGTCCATGTTCCGATCAACCCGCTGCTCCGCCGCGCGCAGGTGGCGCACATCCTTGCCGACAGCGGCGCCGCACTGCTGGTCAGCCAGCCGTCGCGACTGGAAACGCTGGCGGGTGACGACATTCCGCCGCAGTGCCGGACCGAGAGCGAGGATGCAGTATCGCTCGGCGGCGATGGTCCCGGCAGATCCAGCGCGGAGGTCGATGCGCTCGCCGCGATCCTCTACACCTCCGGCTCGACCGGTCGACCGAAGGGCGTGATGCTGAGCCACGCCAATCTGTGGCTCGGGGCGGTGTCGGTCGCGCATTATCTCGGCCTGGCTTCCGACGACCGGGTGCTCGGGGTGTTGCCGCTCTCGTTCGACTATGGGCAGAACCAGCTGTTCTCGACCTGGGCCGCGGGCGCGGCGGTCGCGCCGCTCGACTATCTGAGCGCGCGCGACGTCGTGAAGGCGGTCGAGCGGGAAGCGGCGACGACGCTCGCCGGGGTCCCGCCCCTGTGGGTGCAGCTGCTCGATGCCGATTGGCCGCCCGACACGGCGGCGCGGCTGCGGCGGCTCACCAATTCGGGCGGCGCGCTGACGCCGCGGCTCGTGAAGGGCTTGCGCGAGCGCTTTCCGCGCGCCGATGTGTACGCGATGTACGGCCTCACCGAGAGCTTCCGCTCGACCTATCTCGATCCCGCGCTGATCGATGCCAATCCCGATGCGATGGGGAAGGCGATCCCGTTTGCCGAAATATTGTCGGTACGCGCCGACGGTACCCGCGCGGTACCGGGGGAGCCGGGCGAACTCGTCCATGCCGGGCCGCTGGTGGCGCAGGGCTATTGGCGCGACCCCGATCGAACCGCGCAGCGGTTCCGCCCGGCCCCCGCCTTCGCCGCCAGCGCGGGCATGGCAGTCTGGTCGGGCGACACCGTGATCGAAGGCACGGACGGCTTGTTCCGGTTCGTCGGCCGCGACGACGAGATGATCAAGAGCGCAGGCAACCGGATCAGCCCGACCGAGGTCGAGGAGGCGGTGCTGGCGGGCGGTGAGGTCAGCGAAGCGGTCGCGATCGGCGTCCCCGACGCGCGGCTCGGGCAGGCGATCGTCGTGGTGGTCGCCGGCGACGCCTCGGCGGAGCCCGCGCTGCGCACCCGTCTGAAGAGCGTGCTCCCGAGCTTCATGCAGCCAGCGCGCTACGAATGGCGCGAGCGATTGCCGCGCAACGCGAACGGCAAGCTCGATCGCGCCGCGCTCCGCACCGAGGTGACGTCATGAAGCCGATCGGGCCACTTCCCGCCGAATTCGCCGGCCAGCGCGGCGAGTTGACGATCGCGGGGCGGACCGCGGAGCAGTGGGTAGCGGAAGCGGGCGACACCCCGGTCTTCGTCTACGACATGGCGATCGTCGCGGCGCGCATCGCGCGGTTTCGCGCCGCGTTTCCGGACATCGACCTCCATTATGCGATCAAGGCGAACCCGTTGCCGGGGCTGCTCCAGCAGATCGCGCCACTGGTCGACGGCCTCGACGTCGCGTCCGCGGGCGAGCTGCAACGTGCGCTCGTCGTCAAACCGGCCGGCGCGATCAGTTTCGCGGGGCCGGGCAAGCGCGACGACGAACTCGCGGTCGCGATCGGTACGGGTGCGACGCTCAACGTCGAATCCGAAGGGGAGGCTGCTCGGGCGATCGCGATTGGCGATCGGCTCGGGCTCGTCCCGCGGCTCGCGGTGCGCGTCAATCCCGACATGGAGTTGCGCGGCTCGGGCATGCGGATGGGCGGGCGGCCGTCTCCCTTCGGAGTCGATGCGGACCGCGCTGCGGCGCTGGCCGCCTCGATCGTCGCGCAGGGCGCGGTCTGGCGCGGGTTCCACATCTATGCCGGCAGCCAGGCGCTCGATGCCGACGCCATCGCGGAGACCCAGAGCGCCACGCTGGCGCTTGCCGCGAGGCTCGCCGACGCGGTCGGCGCGACCCCGCCGCTCGTCAATCTGGGTGGCGGGTTCGGCGTCCCGTACTTCGCTGGCGACCGCAGCCTCGACATCGAAGCCATTGGTATCAAACTAGAAATGGCACTCGCCGCCCGTCCGGCGATCCTCTCGGGCAGCCGGTTCGCGATCGAGCTCGGCCGTTGGCTCGTCGCCGAAAGCGGCGTCTATCTGACCCGGATCGTCGATCGCAAGGAGAGTGGCGGCGAGACCTTCCTGATCGTCGACGGCGGCCTCAATCATCAGCTCGCCGCCAGCGGCAATTTCGGCACGGTGGTGCGTCGCAACTATCCGGTCGCGCTCGCCGGCGCGGTCGATGCCGAGCCAGCGGAAACCGTCTCGATCGTCGGCCCGCTCTGCACCCCGCTCGATCGCCTCGCCGACCGGGTCGCGCTGCCGGTCGCCGCAGTCGGCGATCTCGTCGCGATCTTCCTGGCCGGCGCCTATGGTGCCAGCGCGAGCCCGGCCGCATTCCTCGGCCATCCACCCGCGGCGGAGCTGCTCGCCGACCGTCACTAACGCTATCTTCACCTGTTCCTCGCATAGCCGTTCATGACTTTTCGCCCTTCGTCGCCACCCGGCGAGCGCAGGCGCCAGGAGATGTGCATGCGTCCGGCTACCCTTTCCCCGTTTCTTGTTGCCGCGCTGGCGGCCGCGGCATCGCTCGCGGGCTGCGCGACCGGCGGCGGCTCCGCATTGCCGCCCGCCGCTTATGTCGCCGGCGACGAACAGCCCGGTGAGGAATATGTCATCGGGCCGCTCGACCAGCTCAACATCTTCGTGTGGCGCAATCCGGAGCTCTCGGCGAAGGTCCAGGTCCGCCCCGACGGCCGCATCACGACCCCGCTGGTCAACGACATGCCCGCGGTCGGCAAGACTCCCGCGATCCTCGCCGCAGACATGAAGAAGGCGCTCGGCACCTACGTCAACGAACCGATCGTCTCGGTGATCGTCGAGAATTTCTCGGGCACCTACAGCCAGCAGGTCCGCGTCGTCGGCGCGACCGAGAAGCCCGCATCGATCCCGTACCGCGCGAACATGACGCTGCTCGACGCGATGATCTCGGTCGGCGGGCTCAGCCAATATGCCGCGGGCAACAAGGCCAAGCTGGTCCGCTACGATCGTGGCACCGGGAAGAGCCAGGAATATGCGCTGCAGATCTCCAATCTGCTCAAGAAGGGCGACTCGCGCGCCAATGTCGGGCTGAAGCCCGGCGATGTGATCATCATCCCCGAGTCGATGTTCTAGGCGGCTCCACAGTGACCGGTATTTACGACGAGGCGCGGCTCGCGCTGCACGCGGTCTGGACGCGTCGCTGGCTCGCGCTGGCGGTGGCCTGGGGCGTATGCGTGCTCGGCTGGCTGGTGGTGTCGCAGATGCCAAGCCGCTACGAATCCCACGCCCGGGTGTTCGTCCAGCTGGACTCGCTGCTTCCCGATCCGATGAACCAGCCGCAACCCGCGCGGACCAGGGACGTCGACAGCATCCGCCAGACGCTGGTCTCCGCGGTGAACCTCGAAAAGGTCGTGCGCGGTACCGATCTCGCCAACACCGTCGCGAGCGACCGGGACATCGCCGATCGCGTGGCGGGACTCGCTCAGAACATCAAGGTGCTGTCGACGCAGGACAATTTGTTCGAGATCACCACGACGGCATCGAGCCCGAAGCTCGCGCGCGCGATCACGCAGAAGCTGATCGACATCTTCGTCGAGGAAAATCTTGCCGGCGATCG
>DATLME010000328.1:0-13015 GCA_035537395.1 Sphingomonas sp.
AAGCTGCTCGCCGACGAACCCGAACTCGGCATGTCGGTGTCGGTGACCACCAGGCCGATTCGCCCCGGCGAGGTCGACGGCCGCGACTATCATTTCGTGGATCTCGAGGAATTTCGCCGCATGGTCGCGGACGACGAATTCCTGGAATGGGCGCACGTCTTTGGCCATCGCTACGGCACCCCGCGCGCGCAGATCGAACAGATGCTGGCCGCGGGCAAGGACGTGCTCTTCGATATCGATTGGCAGGGCGCGCAGCAGCTGTTCCAGATCGCGGGCGGCGACGTCGTCCGCGTCTTCATCTTCCCGCCCTCGATGGAAGAACTGCACCGACGCCTGACGAGCCGCGGCACCGACGCCGACGACGTCATCGACGCCCGAATGGCGCGGGCGACCAACGAGGTCAGCCACTGGGACGGCTATGATTACGTGTTGGTCAACGACAATGTCGATTCGTGCTTTGCAGGCGTGAAGACAATTCTCGCCGCCGAACGCCTCAAGCGCTCGCGCCAGACCGGCCTCATCGGGTTCATCCGTAAACTCACCAGATAGCGGCCCGCCGGCCAGCGGAACCTAGTCCCGCAGCGCCTCGAGGAACCGCACCGCCGCCTCATACTCGACCTGCTTGGCCGCCAGCGCCGCCGTGGCCAGCGCGTCCTCGCCCCAGCGTTCGACCTGCCAGTCCTCGTCGACATGCGCCGCCGCCCAGATCGCGTCCGGTGCCATCGCCTGCTCGACCAGCGCCAGCGCCAGCACCAGCGACCCGGTGATCGTCACCACCGGCGACAGCGCCGCCAGTTCGAACCCGCCGAGTGCGCGTACCGCGTCCCCGAGCCGCGCCACGGTAGCGGCGGGCTGCTCGACGTGCACGATCCCGCGCGTCACCGCGAAATGAACGTCGTACCGCGCCCGCGCCCAGCCCAGCGGCGGATCCCAAGCCGCTGCCTGCCGTGCGACCAGCGCCTCGGGCGCGTCGGCGCGGTAACAAAGCAGGTCGCTCTCGCCATAGCGCGCGAGCCCGGCGGCGAAGCCCGCGCGATCGGCATCGACCCGATCGATCGCGGCGTTGGCAAGCCCGGTCAGCGGCATCGAACGCGGATCGATCTCGCCCTCGACGGCGCGCCACTCCCCCGCGATCGCATCCGCAAGCCGCGCGGTCGGCAGCGCGAGCGGGGTTCGCGCGGGCGTCCGCACCGGCCGGCCGTCGAGCGCCACCACCCGGTCGTCGCCGATCGTTACCTCGGTCCAGAAGCGCTTCATGGCTGCGGCGGGGTCCGCCACCGGCGTGCCAGCGCCCGCGGCACTATCGCGATCATCAGCAGCGCCGACAGCACCAGCGCAGTGCCGAGCAGCTTGAGGGGCATCGTCGTCGCGCGCGCTACCAGCACCAGCCCGAGGATCGCGCCCGCTACACCCGCAAGCCGGGTCGCCGCCATCGTGAAATAACGCCCGCGGGCGCGTGCATCGTCGTCGGTCACACGGTCTCCATCAACGCGGGCAGGTCGCCTACCCTGGTCGCTACCGCGTGCGCGCCGGCTTCGATCAACTCGTGAGGCTCGTGATAGCCCCAAGCGACCCCGATGGCGCGCACGCCGGCGGCCCGCGCCATCGCCATGTCGAAGCTGGTGTCGCCGATCATCACCGTGGTCGCGGGGGTTGCCCCGGCCTCGGCGATCGCAGCCGCCAGCATCGCCGGGTCCGGCTTGGACGGGTGGCGGTCAGCGGTCTGCAGCGTGACGAACCGGTCGGCGATGCCGTGGTACGCGAGCAGATGCGCAAGCCCGCGATCGGACTTGCCGGTCGCCACGCCGAGCACCCAGCCGGCTGCCCGAAGCGCGGTGAGGGTCGCGATCATGCCCTCGAACAGCGGCTCGTCCGCCAGCGCGCCGCTGCTCCGCATCCCCAGGAATGCGTCGCGATAATCCTGGGCCAGTTGCCGGTGGGCCGCGTCGCCGGCCGCGGGCGCAAGCACCTGCATGGCCTCGACCAGGTTCAGCCCGACGATCCGCCGGATCGCCTCGCGTGACGGCGCCGCCAGCCCCGACACCGCGAACGCCTGCTCGCACGCGACGCAGATATTCGCCTGGCTGTCGGCAAGCGTGCCGTCGCAATCGAATACCGCGAGGCGGACTGGGGCAGCGTCGGTCATCCGATCAGCGCCGACCGGCGCCGCCCTTGCCGTCGCGCGCGGGGCTGCGGCCCGTCGGCTTCGGCGGCTTGGTACCCGGGCTCGTGCTGGTCCGCGGCCCCGATCCGGCGCGCGGACCGGCGCGTGGGCCGGCATCGTCGCCGCCGCGGCCCCGGCGTTCGCCGCGACGTTCCTTGCGTACCGACTTGGCATGCGCCTTGGCGCGGCTCTTGAGCTGCTCCTTGCTCGGCGCCGTCTTTTCGTCGAGCACCAGCGCGTCGCCGAGCTTCTCCTCGAAGCCGAGCTGGGTCAGGCTCTCCGCGAAATGGGTCGGCAAGGGCGCGGTCACGTCGATGCTGCCGCCGTCTGGGTGGTCGACCTTGATGCGGCGCGCATGGAGATGCATTTTCCGGCTGATGCCGCCGGTCAGGAAGGCCGCAGCGCCACCGTATTTGCCGTCGCCGACGATCGGATGGCCGATCGCGGCCATGTGCACGCGCAGCTGGTGGGTGCGCCCGGTAAAGGGCTGGAGCTCGACCCACGCCGCGCGGTTGCCGGCATGTTCGATCACGCGGTAGCGGGTCCGCGCCGGCGCGCCCTCCGCCTCGTCGACGTGCATCTTCTCGCCGCCGGTGCCCGGCTGCTTGGCGATCGGCAGCTCGATCATGCCGTCTTCAATCGACGGCACGTCGACCACGAGTGCCCAATAGACCTTGCGCGCGGTCCGCCCCGAAAACGCCTTCGCGAAGAACGCCGCCGAGCGGCTCGTCCTCGCGACCAGCAGCGCGCCCGACGTGTCCTTGTCGAGCCGGTGGACCAGCTTGGGCCGGCCTTCATTGTCATATTGCAGCGCGTCGAGCAGCCCGTCGACATGCTTGTCGGTCTTGGTCCCGCCCTGCGTCGCGAGGCCCGGCGGCTTGTTGAGGACGAATGCCTGGAAATCCTGGTGGATCACCATTTCCTGCGCGAAGGCGGTCTCGTCGTCGGACAGGATCACGCGCTCGCGCTCGCGCTTCGGCTTGTCGTCGACCCTGGCGGCCTCGGCCGGCGGCACGCGCAGGATCTGCCCCGCCTTGATCCGGTCCCCCGGCGTCGCCCGCGCGCCATCGACCCGCAGCTGGCCGGTCCGCGCCCACATCGCGACCGTGGTGAAGCTGGTTTCCGGCAGGTGCCGCTTGAACCAGCGATCGAGCCGGATGTCGTCGTCGTCGAACCCGACGGTGAACTCGCGCACTCCGGCGGCCTGGCTGTCGCCCATTCCCGCGGTCATGCGACGCTCCGTGCGAGCATCAGGCCCGCGAACAGCGCCAGCACCGAACCGAGCACCGAGAGCAGCGCATAGCCGACCGCGATACCCGGCGCGCCGCGCTCGGCGAGCGTGACGATGTCGAGCGAGAAGGCGGAGAAGGTGGTGAAGCCGCCGAGTATCCCGACGCCGACGAACAATCGCCACGCGTCGTTGCCGCCGAACCGTCCCAGCGCGCCGACGAGCAGTCCCATCAGCATGCCGCCGACCAGGTTGACCGTGAGGGTGGCATAGGGAAGCGTGGTGCCGTCGGCCGCGCCGATCGCGCGCCCGGCCAGGTGACGCGCGCCCGAGCCGAGCGCGCCGCCGATCATGACGAGAATAAGTTGCATCGCGCGCCCCTAGCGCGTTTTGCCCTCCACGCGAAGCCGCCGTGCGCGCAACCGCCCCGCGTCGGGCGGTCCGCGGCTCACCGATCGGCGTCAGCGACCCGCATTGGCGACCAGATCGACGCTGCTGCCGCTGCCGCGCGGGCTGACATAGGCGACGAAGGCGGCCTCGCCGCGCGTGCCGCCGACGACATGCTCGCTGCCTTGCGCCTCGTGCGTCGCGGCAAAGCCTGCACGCCGGGCGCGCGCGTAATACCAGTCGATCACGCGCGCGACCGGCGCTGCGCTGGTGAAGCTGACCGCCCGAAGCCGGCAATCGCCATCGTCGGTCCCCGCCGCTTCGGCGACCCGCGCATCGGGGTAGAGCGGCAGGTCGGCAGGCAGCCGGTTGGACCAGCCGGCGGCATAGCGCAGCCGCGACGCGCAACCCGCGAGCGCGCCCGCGCGCTGGCGTTCGGCAAGCGCGCCCAGCGTCAGCGCGCCGCGCCTGGCCGCGCAGGAGGGGCATCCGGCGGTAGCGGCTGGCGCGGGGTCGCCTGCGGCCGGAGCGGGGCCGTCCGCAACGGCGTCGGCGGGCACCGCGCCCGACAGCGGGCGATCGGGCGGGCGGATAGCATTGACGTTCGACGACTGGGCGAGCGCGGGATCGACCATGATCGGATCGTTGATCGCGGCTGCGACCGCAGGGTCGCGGCCGCCGCCCGCCACGGCATTGGCGAGGTCGCGATCGAGGCTGTCGAGTTCCTGTTGCGCGTCGGGCGCCCGGCTGCACGCGACCAGCCCGAGCGAGAACACGAGGAGCGCCGATAAAGCGGGGGAGGGGACGAACTTCATCGTCGCTGGGTACACGGCGAACCATGAAATCGAGGTTCGGGAAGGCGGTTAACCATCCGTCACGACGACGGCATCGGCGGCAAGGGTTGCGCGCGGCGCGTCGAACATGCAGTTTCCGGCCATGCTCAACATCGTCTCGCTTCTCATCGGCCTTGTCACCCTGGTGCTCGGCCTCGTCGCCTTCGTCCCGCTGCTCGGCTGGATGAACTGGCTCGTGATCCCGATCGGGATCGTCGGCGCGGCGATCGGGGCGATGTCGTCGAGCAATGCGGGCCGCAATCTCAATCTCGTGCTGATCGTGATCTTCGCGCTCCGGCTGATGCTCGGCGGCGGGATCATCTGACACGCAAAGGGCCGGGCGGTTGCCCGCCCGGCCCTTTCACGCAGCGTCGTCAGCAAGCCGACGATTGTCGGCTCAGCGGCAGCGCACGCTGCCACGGTCGATCGACTGGCCGAGGATCGCGCCGCCGCCGGCGCCGATCAGCGTGCCGAGCAGCCGCGAGCCGCCGCCTGCGATGATGTTGCCCAGCGCGCCGCCGGCGAGACCACCGACGATCAGGCCCGTGGTGCCGTCGTTGCGGCGGCAGTAATAGCGCCCGTTCTGGCCGCGATAGATGCGGTCGTTGCGGCCCAGGCGGCGCTCCTGATAATAGCGTCCGTCGCGATAATATTGGTCGGCGAAATAGGTGCGCTGCCCGCGCGGCAGCCGATTGTAATCGTAGTTCCGGTACTGCCGCCAGTCGCGGACCGTCTCGCGGCGATCCTGTCGTGCGTCGCGAACATCGTCGCGATATTCGCGGCGCGCATCGCGAACGTCGCGGCGGCTGTCGGCGTTGCGCACATCGTTGCGCAGGTCGCGGCGAGCGTCGCGGGCGTCCTCGCGATACTCACGGTTGGCTTCGCGCGGGTTGTTCTGTGCGGCAGCGGGGATCGCCCCGAGCGCGGTCGCGGCAAGCGCCGCCGAGAGCATTGCGATACGCATGATCTTCTCCTGTCCGACCGGGGGAAAGCATGACGACCTCGTCGCCATGCTCCCCGGTCCGGTGATTAGCGGCAGTTGTTGCCGCCGCGTTCGATCGCGCGGCCGGCCAGGCCACCAGCGACCGCGCCGCCGAGCGTACCCACGGTACGGTCGCCACGCGTATCGATCGTACGGCCCAGCAGCGCGCCGCCGACCGCACCGATCACCGCACCCGTGGTGCCGTCGGGCTTGCGGCAGCGCATCCGGCCGCGATCATCGCGCCATTCCTTGTACGCATAGCGCTTGCGCGCGTCGGCCTGCGAAACCGGCAGGACGAGCGACGGTACGACCATCGCGGTGCAGCCCAGGGCGAGGAACAATTTACGCATGTCGATACTCCCATTTGAATTCATGTGATTGTGGAACGACGATCAGCTAGCCGTAGTTGCATGAACTTAAAACAACATGACGTTCATCAGCCGGGCCAGGTGAATGCTCCGCGGCCCGGACCATCCACGTTATCCACGTTATGCACAGCCACTACAGAGCGTTTTCCATTAGGCGCGACTCGGCGGCCGTGACACCTTCGGAGGGCAGGACGAAGACGGCCCCGCGGGAAACCAAGGAGCGGTCGGATCCGGCACCGGCGAAGGCGAGGAAGAGCCGCAAGGCTTGGACGAGCAACCATCGGGTGGGATCGACGAACCGTTCGATCCGGCGCGCCGCGCAAGCGGTTGCGACGACAGGACGGCAAGAAGGCACCACGAAGTGACGACGAACGGCGGATCGCTTGCGGTCCAATGGCGACGACACGGGTCGACGATCGTGGCGGGCGGCGCGGACAATCTTCGGATGGTCGAGCGAGCCGAGCGAGAAATCGACAAAGGCGATGCCCTGTACCGTTCGCGGTACGAGGCGGATCCTGCCGCCGACACCGGCACGCGCAACCGATCGACGCCTCGGCGGACATCGATGCACGAACGGCAAGGCGACAAGAGGGGTCGGCAGCGATGCCGGCCCCTTTTTTGCGCGCGTGCGCGCCGGGCCAATGCCGAACCGTCTCCGCCGCGAATGACCGGCCCGCGCGCTCTTCTCCCGTCATCCCGGCGAACGCCGGGACCCAGAGTCGCACGTGTTGCGCTATGTAACCCTGGGTCCCGGCGTTCGCCGGGATGACGGAGTGATGTGGGTGATGTACTGCGCCGCGCAGCGATGGAGCGCCGCGCCGGGCCGCGATGGAGCGCCGCGCCACCGCCGCGCCCCCGCTACGATCAAGCGCCGTGCGACTCCGACTCAAACTGACGACACCCGCCCCCTCACCACCGATAATTGAAGCTCACGCTTACCCGCTCGCTCTTGGCGGCATTGGCGGTCACCTCATGCCGCAACCAGCTTTCCCACAGGAACACGCTGCCCGGCTGCGGCGCCGCATAGACGAACGCGGCATGTCCCTCGTCCGCATCCGCAAGCCGCGGCGGTGCGGCCATCATCAACGGCAGCCGCGGATCCTCGAGCTTGAGCGCCCCCGATCCCGGCGGCACGCTGACATAGACCGTGCCCGAAACCACGCTGTGCGGGTGGATGTGCCCGCTATGCGTCCCGCCGGGCTTGAGGACGTTGACCCACAGGCTGTCGAGCTTGAGCTTGCGCCCGCCGAGATCGAAGGCGCACGCCTCCGCAAACCGCCCGACATGGCGGTTGAGCCGGCGAACCAGGTCGCCGAACACCGGATCCCGCTGCGGCAGATCCGCCAGCGACGCGTAGCTGGTATAGCCGCGATAGCCCTTGGCCTTTGACCAGCGCCGCCCGGCGCCGTCGTCCTCAGCGAGCGTCAGGCACGAATGCTCCAATTCCTCGACGAACGCGGCGTCGCCGAGCGAATCTTCATAGAAGGGAGTGGCGAACAGATGACGGACCGGCATCCGCGCCACTAGCCACGCGGGGCTCCCGGCTTCAACCCTGCAGCCGCAACGCCACTTCGTTCATGAAGCGCACGTCGTCGCGCTCGGCCAGCCATTTCGCCTCGGCCGCGATGGCGCCGAGCATGTCGCTCAGCGGCTCGATCTCGGTCTTCGCGTAGTTGCCGAGCACGTACCCGGTCACCCGGTCCTTGTGCCCGGGATGCCCGATCCCGATCCGCACCCGCCGGAAATCGGGCCCGAGATGCTGGTCGGTCGAGCGCAGGCCGTTATGCCCCGCGGTCCCGCCACCGGTCTTCACCTTGATCTTGAACGGCGCGAGGTCGAGCTCGTCATGGAAGATCGTCAGCGCGTCGACTTCGAGCTTGTAGAAGCGCAACGCCTCGCCGATCGATCGGCCGCTGTCGTTCATGAAGGTCGCGGGCTTGAGCAGCAGGACCCTGTCGCTGCCGATGCGCCCTTCCTGGGTCCAGCCCTGGAACTGCTTCTTGACCGCACCGAAGCCATGGACCGCGGCGATCGCATCGACCGCCATGAACCCGACATTGTGCCGGTGCATTGCATATTGCGCCCCGGGATTGCCGAGCCCCGCCCAGATCTGCATCGCCCGGCCTCCGCTAGATACGCTAACGCCTCGTCGCCCCGGACTTGGTCCGGGGTCCACCGTGCCGCGCAATCCACATTGCTGGTCGCGCGGCACGGTGGGTGCCGGAACGAGTCCGGCATGACAAAGGTACAACCATGCTTACGCCTCCGGCGTTTCCTCGCCGGCGTCATCACCCTCACCAGCCTCGGCTTCCGCAGCCTCGGCCGATTCGGCAGCCGCGGTCTCGGCGACCTCGGCATCGGCAGCGTCGTCCGCTGCGGTCGGCACCGTCGGCGGCACGATCGTCGCGATCGTGAAGTCGCGATCCTCGACCGACGGCTGCACGCCGGTCGGCAGCGTCACGTCGGAGATGTGGATCGAGTCGCCGATCTCGCGACCCTTCAGCGAGATCGTGATCTCGCTCGGGATCTCGCTTGCGTCGCACACCAGCTCGATTTCGTGGCGAACGATGTTGAGAACGCCGTTGCCCTTCTTGATCCCGGGCGCGTCTTCCTCGTCGACGAACACCACCGGCACCTGGACGGTGACGGTCGCGTGTGCGGAGATACGCAGGAAGTCGACATGCACCGGACGGTCGGTGACCGGGTGGAAGGCGACGTCCTTCGGCAGCGTGCGCTCGCCGTTGATCATCACCACGGTGTTCATGAAGTGGCCGGTCGACAGCGCCTTGTTGAGCGCCTTTTCCTCGAGATGGATCGACGTCGGCTCTTGATTCTGGCCGTAGATTACGGCGGGCACGCGGCCATCACGACGCAGCGCCCGGGAGGCTCCCTTGCCAACCCGGTCACGCGTCTCGGCTGCGAGCGTCAATTGGTCGCTCATGACAGATTCTCCGAAACGTAAGTGTTATGCTTCCCGCCACGCCTCCAGGGATGACCATGACCGGAAGCGGGCGCGCATAGCCGGGCAGGGCCCAAAAAGCAAACCCATCGTCCCTCTATGTCGTCATACCGGCGAACGCCGGGACCCAGAGTCGAGAAGGTCACGCTGCTTGGCTCTGGGTCCCGGCCTGCGCCGGGATGACGCAGCAAATTTATCAATAAGCCACCCGTGTCGACCGCACGCCCGCAGCCTGCAGCTGCGCCAGCACGCTGTCCTTGCCCGCAAGATGCCCCGCACCGACTGCGACGAACACCGTTCCCGGTGTCTTCATCCGCTCCTGGATCCACCCCGCCCAGCGCTTGTTGCGATCGACCAGCAGCACCTTTGCGACCTCGGGCGAATCCTTCAGGCTGTCGTTCATCTCGTCGGCGAGCGCTTCGGGCTTTCCCTGAGCCCAGTCGTCGACCATCGTCGCCATCGTGGTCTGCAGCTTGGGCAGCTCGTCGATCGTGCTGGTCAGGAACTGCATCTGCGCGGCGTTCGACAGGCTGGCGAAATAGCCGAGCTGCTGCGCTGCGGTCTCCAGCCCGATCACCGGCTTGCCAGCCGCCTTGGCCGCGGCGGTGATCACTTCCTCGGGGCCGTTCCCGGATTCATAGCCGAGCTTCGACAGCGGCGCGATCGACAGCTGGGTCGCCGCCAGCCATGGCTTGTAGCGATCGAGCGCATTCGCCGGCAGCCCCAGCTCCGCCACCGCCTTGGAATAGGCGGCGCGCTTGTCCGCCGGCAGCTGCTGCGACAAGGGCGGCGTACCGGCCGCGGCAACGCCGTTCGCCATCACCAGCCCCGACATCGTCTGCGCGTCGGGCATCACCAGTTCGAGCACCACTTGCCCCGACTTGTCGAACGCGGTCTTCACCGCCTCGTCGAACCAGGTCAGTCCGGGCTTGAGCACATGGATCGTCCCGAACAGATAAACCGTGGTGTCCTTGTCCTTCACCACCCACAACGCCGGATCCGCATCGTTCGCGGCGCGCGCGGCGGTCGGCGGAGTCTGCGCACAAGCGGGCAGCGACAGCGCGAGGGCGGCGACCGACAGGGCGCGGCTCATGGTTCGGATCATCAGGCTCTGCATCCTCAAATTCTTCTGGCGACCCACGTAATGCCGCACTGCACCACTTGCTAGATCGCGCCGCTTCCGCCTAAGCGCTCGGGCGTGTCCAGCCAGCCGCTCTCCTTCCAGCGCATGATCCTGACGCTCCATGATTACTGGAGCGACCGCGGCTGCCTGATCCTCCAGCCCTATGACATGGAGATGGGTGCCGGCACCTTCCACACCGCGACGACGCTCCGCGCGCTCGGCCCCAATCCGTGGAACGCTGCCTTCGTCCAGCCGTGCCGCCGCCCGACGGACGGCCGCTATGGCGAGAACCCGAACCGGCTCCAGCATTATTACCAGTATCAGGTGATCCTGAAGCCGAGTCCGGCCGATCTCCAGGACCTGTATCTCGGCAGCCTGTCCGCGATCGGCGTCGACATGACCCGTCACGACATCCGCTTCGTCGAGGACGATTGGGAAAGCCCGACTCTCGGCGCGTGGGGGCTCGGCTGGGAAGTCTGGTGCGACGGCATGGAGGTGACCCAGTTCACCTATTTCCAGCAGATGGGCGGGTTCGACTGCAAGCCCGTCGCGGGCGAGCTCACCTACGGGCTCGAGCGGCTGGCGATGTACATCCAGGACAAGGACAGCGTCTACGACCTCGCCTTCAACGACGCGGGCGTGACCTATGGCGACGTGTTCCTGGAAAACGAGCGCGAGATGTCCGCCTGGAACTTCGAGGTCGCCGACACCGACAGCCTGTTCGACCAGTTCCGCAAGCATGTCGCCGAATGCGAGAACAGCCTCGCCGCCAAGCTCCCGATCCCGGCCTATGAGCAGGCGATCAAGGCCAGCCACGTCTTCAACCTGTTGCAGGCGCGCGGCGTGATCTCGGTCGCCGAGCGCCAGGCCTATATGGGCCGGGTCCGCGACCTCGCGAAGGGCAGCTGCCAGTCCTGGATGGACAAGAACGGATGGACGGCGTGACCGACTTCCTCCTCGAACTTCGCTCCGAGGAAATTCCCGCGCGCATGCAGGACAAGGCGCGCGACGATCTCGCCCGCCTGTTCGCCGCCGAACTCGCCAGGGCCGGCCTCGCCGCGGGCAAGATCGAGACCTACGCCACCCCCCGCCGCCTTGCGCTGATCGCCCGCGATCTTCCCGCCGAGACCGCCGCGGTCAGCGAAGAACTCAAAGGGCCCCGCACCGCCGCGCCCCCCCAGGCGCTCGAAGGCTTCCTCCGCAAGACCGGCCTGACCCAGGACGCGCTCGTCGAGCGTGACGGCGTCTATTACGCGGTGATCGACAAGCCCGGCCGGGCCACCACCGACGTTCTTGCCGAGGCGATCCCCGCGATAATCTGCGCCTTTCCCTGGCCCAAGTCGATGCGCTGGGGCGACGCCTCCACCTCGACCGAGTCGCTGCGCTGGGTCCGCCCGCTCCACGGCATCGTCGCGCTGTTCGGCAACGAAGTCGTCGCGACCGAGATCGCGGGCATCGTCAGCGCGCGCAGCACGGTCGGCCACCGCTTCCACAGCAGCGGCACGATCGAGATCCTGTCGCCTGCCGACTATGCCGACCAGCTTCGCGCCGCGCACGTCATCCTCGACCAGGACGAACGCCGCACCCTGATCCGCACCCGCGCCGCCGCGCTCGCCGCCGATGCCGGGCTGGTGCTGGTCGAGGACGAGGGACTGGTCGCCGAGAATGCCGGGCTGACCGAATGGCCGGTGCCGCTGCTCGGCCGCTTCGACCCCGCGTTCCTCGACGTGCCCCCCGAGGTGATCCAGCTCACCGCGCGGGTGAACCAGAAGTATTTCGTCTGCCGCGACAGCACGGGCGCGCTCGCCGATGCCTTCGTCTGCACCGCCAACATCGACGCGACCGACGGCGGCGCCAAGATCGTCGAAGGCAATCGCAAGGTCCTCGCCGCACGCCTGTCCGACGCGCGCTTCTTCTACGACACCGACCTGAAGGTGCCGCTCGAGGAACAGGCGGCCAAGCTCGACAAGATCGTCTTCCACGAGAAGCTCGGCACGCTCGCGGCAAAGGTCGACCGCGTCGCGAAGCTCGCCCGCTGGCTGGTCGAAACGGGTGTCGTCACCGAAAACTCCTCCCCCGCCGGGGACGCATTGGCAGCCCAGGCCGAACGCGCCGCGCGCCTCAGCAAGGCCGACCTGGTCACCGGCATGGTCGGTGAATTCCCCGAGCTGCAAGGCCTGATGGGCGGCTATTACGCCCGCGCGCAGGGTGAGGACGACGCCGTCGCCGACGCGATCCGCGACCATTACAAGCCGGTCGGGCAGGGCGACGACGTCCCCACCGCGCCCGTCACCGTCGCGGTGTCGCTCGCGGACAAGCTCGACACCTTGTTCAGCTTCTTCGCGGTCGACGAGCGCCCCACCGGCTCCAAGGATCCGTTCGCACTTCGTCGTGCGGCACTCGGTATCCTCGCGATACAGACCAGGCAGCGGCTTCGCTGGTCGATCACGGCGCTGTACGACCGGTGGATCGACCTGACCGGGCGCGACTACCAGTCGTCGATCGCCGGCCTCGAACATCTGCGCTATTTCTTCGCCGACCGCCTCAAAGTCCAGCAACGCGAGGCCGGCGTCCGCCACGACCTGATCGACGCGGTGTTCGCGCTCGGCGGCGAGGACGATCTCGTCCGGCTGCTCGCCCGCGTCCACGCGCTGCAGGCGTTCGTCGGCACCCCCGACGGCGCCAGCCTGCTCGCGGGCTACAAGCGCGCCGCGAACATCCTGAAGAAGGAGGGCTACGACGCCACTACCACCCTCCGTCACCCCGGACTCGTTCCGGGGTCCACCGAGCCACAGCATGTCGCTCGCGAGGAAGAGTGGACGCCGGAACGAGTCCGGCATGACGGGAAGCTGTCCTACACCCCCGAACCCGCCGAGGCAGCGCTCCACGCCGCGCTCGACGCCGCCGAACCCAGCGCAGCCGCTGCCATCGCGCGCGAGGATTTCGCCGCCGCGATGGCCGCGCTCGCGTC
>DATLME010000329.1:0-3706 GCA_035537395.1 Sphingomonas sp.
AGGCGCAGGCGGGCGACAGCCTTGCGGTCGACCAGGTGATCCTGGAGCTGGAATAGGCGCGGGCGACAAATTGCGACACTAAAGCGCTGGACTAGCCGCGGGGCCTTGGTCATCCCCCGCAGCATGTTGCGCCTCCGCCTCTTGCTGCTCGGTCCGGTCCTGCTCGCGGGCTGTACCGTCGGCCCCGACTACCGGCCGCGCAGCGCCACCGAGCTCGGCGTGCCCGACGACTATTCGGTGCGTGCGGCGCAGACCCCCGAGGACCTGACGCGCTGGTGGGCGAAGTTCGACGATCCGGTGCTCGGCCAGCTGGTCGAACTGGCGAGCGCGACCAACACCGACATCGCGCAGTCGGTCGCGCGGCTGCGGCAGGCCCGCGAGGCGCTGGTCCAGAGCCGCTCGAGCCTGTTGCCGTCGCTGACCGGGTCGGCGGGGTTCAACCGGTCGGAGAACCTCGTCGGCGGCACCCGCAACATCCAGCTGTCGGACGGGTCGATCACCAGCGTCAGCAGCAGCGGCGGGAGCAGCTTTTCGCTCGGGCTCGACGCGCAATACCAGCTCGGGCTGTTCGGCGAGGTCCGCCGCACCGTGGAAGCGAGCCGCGCGCAATATCAGGCGTCGGGCTTCGACTATGCGGCGACGCTGATCTCGATCCAGAGCGAGGTCGCGCGCAACTATGTGCTCGCGCGCGCCTACCAGGCGCAGCTCGCCAACGCCCGCGCCAGCCTGGCCATCCAGGACGACAATCTCGAGATCGCCGGCTTCCGGGTGCAGGCGGGACTGGTGTCGTCGGTCGACGTCGAGCAGGCCCGCGGCCAGCGCGCGCAGACCGCCGCGACGATCCCCGACAGCGAGCAGCAATATAATGCCGCGGTGTCGCGGCTGGGCGTGCTGACCGGGCAGGCGCCGGGCGCGCTGAAGCCGCTGCTCGCCCCGGTGAAGCCGATCCCGTCCGGACCCCCGACGGTCGGCGTCGGCATCCCCGCTGACACCCTGCGCCAGCGCCCCGACGTGCGCGCGGCCGAGCGTACGCTTGCCGCGGCGACCGCGCAGATCGGGGTGGCGAAGGCCGCGCTCTACCCGGCGCTGGCGATCTCGGGAAGCATCGACACCAATGCGGTCTCGCTCGGCGGGATCGGCGACGCGATCACCGGCGGGCTGTTCGCCGGGCTGACCCAGGCGATCTTCAATGGCGGCCGGCTGCGCGCGCAGGTGCGCTCGAACGAGGCCGCCGCCGATGCCGCGTTCGCGGCGTACAAGGGCACCGTCCTGCTCGCGCTCGAGGACGTCGAGACCGCGATCGCGGCGCTCGACGCCGCCCGCCAGCGCGAAGTCCAGTTCCGGATCGCGTTCGATGCCGCGTCGGCGTCGGCGTTGCTGTCGCGAAGCCAGTATCGCACCGGGCTGACCGACTTCACCACGCTCAACCAGCAGGAGATCTCGCTGCTCTCCGCGCAGAACGGGCTCACCCAGGCACGGTCCGATCAGGCCAACGCGCTGGTGGCGCTCTATGCCGCGCTCGGCGGCGGGTGGGATTCCACCGTCATTCCGGAGGCGCCTTCCGCGTCTGCCCCCACCAATCTTAGCGGGACCCGCTGATGGCCGACGAACAGCTCGACGATTTCCTCGGCGTGAAGCCGCAGCCGGCCTGGCGGCGCCACGTCAAATGGGTGGCGATCGTGATCGGCGTCGTCCTGCTCTGCCTGCTGCTGTTCCGCTGTTTCGGCAGCGCCGATCCGGTGGAATATTCGACCCAGCCCGCGCGGCGAGGTGACCTTACCGTGTCGGTCTCGGCGACGGGCAAGCTTGCGCCGACCAACCAGGTGACAGTGGGGTCGCAGCTATCGGGGCTGGTCACCAAGGTCGTGGTAGACGTCAACGACCGTGTCGTCGCCGGCCAGCCGCTCGCGCTGATCGATCCCGAACAGCTCGACGACCAGATCCGCCAGAACCAGGCGCAGCTCGCCGCCAACCAGGCGAGCGTGAGCCAGGCGCGCGCCACGGTGTCGGAGGCCAATGCCCAGCTCGCGCGGCTCCAGGAGGTCTACCGCCTGTCCAACGGTCGCGTGCCATCGGGCACCGAATTGCAGACCGGCCGCGCCAACGCGCAGCGTGCGGTCGCCGCCTTGCGGGTCGCGCAGGCGAACGTCGCCGCGACCCAGGCCGCGCTGTCGCAAAGCCAGACCCAGCGCGCGCGCGCGATCATCCGCTCGCCGGTCAATGGCGTGGTGCTCGCGCGGCAGGTCGATCCCGGCCAGACGGTCGCATCGTCGTTCAATACGCCGACGCTGTTCGTGATCGCCGAGGACCTGTCCAAGATGAAGCTCGAGGTTGCGGTCGACGAGGCCGATGTCGGCACCGTGAAGCTCGGCCAAAAGGCCAATTTCACGGTCGACGCGTTCCCGGGCAAGACCTTCCCGGCGACGATCAGCCGGGTCGATCTCGGCTCCAACCTGACCGTGAGCGCCGCCACCGCGAGCAGCAGCACGACGACGGCGTCGACCACCGGGCAGGTAGTGTCCTACGCCGCCGACCTGACCGTCGCCAACCCGTCGCTCGAGCTGCGGCCGGGAATGACCGCGACCGCCGACATCGTCACGTCGGACAAGAAGAACGTGCTGCTGGTGCCCAACGCCGCGCTGCGCTTCAAGCCGGCGGCTGCGGGCGCAGGGCAGGGTGGTGGCATCGCCAGTTCGCTGACCTTCCGCCCGTCGCGCCGCGGCCAGGGCGAGCGTTCGGCGACGATCGGCCGAGGCGGCACCCAGACCGTCTATGTGAAGGCGGAGGACGGCACCCCACGGCCCGTGCAGATCACCACCGGCGACAGCAACGGCACGATGACCGAGGTCCTCGGCGGCGGCCTCAAGCCCGGTGCGCAGGTCATCACCGGCCAGCTCGCGGGTGGCGATGCAGCGACGCCGCGGCGCAGCGGTGGCGGCGGCGGGCGTCGCTCGGCAGGCGCAGCCGGTGGCCAGTAGCGCTCCCCTGATCCAGCTGCGCGGGGTCACCAAGACCTATGGCAGCGGCGCCACCCTGTTCCAGGCGCTGAAGGGGGTCGATCTCGATATCGCCGCCGGCGATTTCGTCGCGGTGATGGGGCCCTCGGGGTCGGGCAAGTCGACGACGATGAACATCCTCGGCTGCCTCGATGTGCCCACCGGCGGCACCTTCCTGTTCCGCGGGCATCCGGTCCAGACGCTCGATCGCGACCAGCGCGCGCTGCTGCGCCGCCGCTATCTCGGCTTCGTGTTCCAGGGGTTTAACCTGCTCAGCCGGACGAGCGCGCTGGAGAACGTCGAACTGCCGCTGCTCTATCGCGGCGAGGATAAGAAGACGCGGCGCGACATGGGCATGGCCGCGCTCGACAAGGTCGGGCTCGACCGCTGGTGGGACCATACGCCGGCCGAACTGTCGGGCGGCCAGCAGCAGCGGGTCGCCATCGCCCGCGCCATCGTGACGGAGCCTGACGTGCTGCTCGCCGACGAGCCGACCGGCAACCTCGATTCGGAGCGCTCGATCGAGATCATGGAATTGCTGACCGGCCTTAATCGGAGCGCCAACATCACGGTGCTGATGGTGACGCACGAACCGGACATGGCCGCGTTCGCGCGCACCGTGATCCACTTCAAGGATGGCCTGGTCGAACGGATCGAGGCGCAGCATCGCCAGGGTGCGGCGGTGGAGGCATAGATGCTCGGCACCACCC
>DATLME010000330.1:0-3673 GCA_035537395.1 Sphingomonas sp.
TCCGCGCGGGGGAGCCGAACCTGCGCGAGGTCGTGCTGTTCCCGATGAACCAGAAGGCGGAGGACCTGATGATGGGCGCGCCCAACTTCGCGACCGCCAAGCAGCTGAAGGAACTCAGCATCAAGGTAACGGTGGACGGTCCGAAGGCGGGCTGAGCTTCCCCGTCGTTCGATTTTAGCCGGATTCTCGGCTCGTCACCCCGGACTTGTTCCGGGGGCCACGGTCCCGCGCGACCGACGTTCGTTGCATTTGCGGACGGGTGGATGCCGGAACACGTCCGGCATGACGGAGATGAGGGGAACGACTATCACCGTCGGCAGCTAAGCGGGGCACCGCACGTTACCGCCGCCGAATGGAGACCCGCATGACGATCGATCTGGCCGACTTCGAAGAGGGTCACAAATACAAGGGCGACTACAAGGCGGATCTCGCCGCGGTGCAGGAGCGGCTCGAGCACATCCAGGTCGCGCACATCGTCCACCGTCGCGCCGCGATCGTCATGTTCGAAGGTTGGGACGCGGCGGGGAAGGGCGGGATCATCCAGCGGATGACTGCGTCATGGGACCCGCGCAGCTTCGAGGTCCATCCGATCGCCGCGCCGACCGACGAGGAGAAGGCGCACGACTTCCTCTGGCGCTTCCGGAACCGGTTGCCGACCCCCGGCAATATCGCGGTGTTCGACCGTAGCTGGTATGGCCGGGTGCTCGTCGAGCGGGTCGAAGGCTATGCGAGCGAGGCCGAGTGGCGCGAGGGCTACGACGAAATCAACGCGTTCGAGGCGGCGCAGATCGACTCGGGCATCACGCTGGTCAAGCTGTTCGTACACATCACTCAAGAGACGCAGGACAAGCAGTTCGCCGAGCGGCTCGACGATCCGTGGAAGCGGTGGAAGACGGGTGCCGACGATTATCGCAATCGCGCGCGTCGTGCGGATTACCTGGCGGCAATGCACGACATGTTCGCGCATACCGACACGCCGACGGCGCCCTGGCGCGTGGTCGACGGCAACAACCGCAAGTCGGCCCGGATCGAGGCGCTGACGCTTATCGCGGAGGCGCTGGAAGCACATGTGCCGATGACGCCGCCCGCGCTCGACCCCGAGTTCGAGGCGATGGCGCGGGCGGCGCTGGCCGAGCGTTAGGCCGCGACCGGCGGCAACGGGCTGCCGGTGACTGGCTCTGGCTGTGCGAAGCGGAACTGCCCGTCCTCGCCGAGCACCCGAAGCTGGCCATCGTTGATCGCGAAATAGGCGCCGCGAAGCTCCAGCGTCCCCGCAGCGAGGCCGTCGCGCACGAACGGAAAGCTGCGAAGGTTGGTGAGCGAGGTGCGGACCGCCTCATATTCCATCTCGCGGACCGCGTCGGGACCGTCGCCGAACTTGGCCTTCACCTTGTCACGCGCGTCGTCGAGCATGCTGACCCAGCTGGCGATGAACCCGCCTTCGCCGGGAGGTGCGTCGCGGAATGCCTGGGTCAATGCGGCGTTGCAGCCGCCGCACGCGCCGTGGCCCATCACCACGATCTCCTCCACCTTCAGCTTGGTAACCGCGAATTCGAGCGCGGCGGAAACGCCGTGCAAGCCGGGATTGGTCTCGAACGGCGGCACCAGCGCGGCGACGTTGCGCACCACGAAGATCTCGCCGGGCAGGGTGTCGAAGATCTGCGACGGCTCGACCCTGCTGTCCGAGCAGGCGATCACCATCACCTTGGGGCTCTGGCCTTCGCGTAGTTCGAGCCAGCGGTCGTGCTGCCGGCGCAGGTCGGCGGTGCGGAAACGGTGGTAGCCGTCCACGAGATCGGTGAAGTAGGTCATCGGATCTCCAGTATCGAATGGGCGCGGACAAGTGATCCGCAACGCGATCCTATAACGAGTTCGCCGGGCGCTGCCATTGTTTTGGCACCGCTCGGGGGCTATCTGCGCTGGCATGAACGAGATGACACCGCTCGCCCGCCCGCCTCGCGAGCGCAAGCCCGACTGGATCCGCGTGAAGGCGCCCACCAGCATCGGTTTCGGCGAGACCAAGGCATTGATGCGGCGGCTCAATCTCGCAACGGTGTGCGAAGAGGCAGCGTGCCCGAACATCGGCGAGTGCTGGACCAAGAAGCACGCGACGGTGATGATCCTCGGTGACACGTGCACGCGGGCGTGTGCGTTCTGCAACGTGAAGACCGGCATGCCGCGCGCGGTCGACGCGCTCGAACCGCAACATACCGCGGATGCGGCAGCCGAGCTCGGCCTGCAGCACATCGTGATCACGTCGGTCGATCGCGACGATTTGCCGGACGGTGGCGCTTCGCAGTTCGTGAAGGTCATCCAGGCGCTGCGACGGACCACGCCGTCGACGACGATCGAGATCCTGACCCCCGATTTCCGCAACAAGGCGCAGGCCGCGATCGAGTCGATCGTCGAGGCCGGCCCCGACGTCTACAACCACAATCTCGAGACGGTGCCGCGGCTCTACCCGACGATCCGGCCGGGCGCGCGCTATTACGCGTCGTTGCGGCTGCTCGAGAGCGTCAAGCGCCACGATCCGTCGATCTTCACCAAATCGGGCGTGATGCTGGGCCTCGGCGAGCAGCGGCTCGAAATTCATCAGGTGATGGACGACATGCGCTCGGCCGACATCGATTTCCTCACGATGGGCCAGTATCTCCAGCCTACCCCGCGCCACGCCAAGGTCGCCGAGTTCGTGACGCCCAAGGCATTCGATGCGTTCGCCGGGATCGCCCGCGCGAAAGGCTTCCTGCTGGTCGCCTCATCGCCGTTGACCCGGTCGAGCTACCATGCCGGCGACGATTTCGCGAAGCTCCGCGTGGCGCGTGAGGCGCAGCTGGCGCGCGTCTGATGCCGAAGCATGCCGAAACCCGGCATCTGCCCTACACCCCCGAGCAGATGTACGATCTCGTCGCCGACGTGCGGCGCTACGCCGAATTCCTGCCGTGGGTCAGCGCGATGCGGGTGCGTGCCGACAGCTCGACCGAGACGCTCGCCGACATGATCGTCGGCTTCAAGGGGCTGCGCGAGACCTTCACGTCGCGCATCCAGAAGACCCGCCCCGACGCCATCACGGTCGACTATATCGACGGGCCGCTCAAATACCTCCGCAACGAATGGCGCTTTCGCCGCGAAGAGGGCGGCTGCGCCGTCGATTTCTCGGTCGACTTCGCGTTCAAGAACCGCGTCTTCGAAATGCTCGCGGGGCAGGTCTTCGGTCAGGCGCTGCGCAAGATGATCGGGGCCTTCGAGACCCGCGCGGCGGATCTCTACGGGTCGAGCGGCAGCAACAGCTCCAGCGCGCACAGCGCGGCCTGAAGGCGGACGCCCCCGCGTCCGAGGTCGCCGAAATCCTTGCGATCGGCATGAACGTCCGACGGATCGCCGCCCTTCACCGCGCGTGCGAATACAACGGTGCCGACGGGCTTCTTCGCAGTGCCGCCGCCCGGCCCGGCAACGCCGGTAATCGCGACCGCAACATCGGCGCCGGAGCGTTCGAGCGCCGCCTGCGCCATGCTCCATGCCACCGCGATCGATACCGCGCCGAAGGTGTCGAGCACGTCGGAGCTGACCTTCAGCAGCGCCTGTTTCGCCTCGTTCGAATAAGTGACGAATGCCGCCTCGAGCACCTCGGACGAGCCGGGTATCTCGGTCAGCGCGGCGGCGACCAGCCCCCCGG
>DATLME010000331.1:0-8836 GCA_035537395.1 Sphingomonas sp.
ATGGGGGTGAGAGGTCGCGAGCACCATATCGTGCCCCCGGGCTCGACCGGGGATCTGGAGCCAATCATGTCGCCCTTCATAACCCTGAGTCCCGGCGTTCGCCGGGATGACGAGCGTGCGCTACCGCTTCACCACCCATAGGCCCGCCAGAAGAATACGGCCGTCGTTACTGCGGTCACCAGCAGTGTCCACACGCGGATGACTAAGGGCGACAGTCGCGTCCCGAGCTTCGCGCCGAAATGCCCGCCGAGGATCGCCCCCACCAGCATCGGCAGGCACCACGCCCAGCGCACCATGCCTGATGCCACGAACACGATCGTCGCTGCCGCATTTGCTGCCGCGAGCATCAGCGTGCGCGGCGCCATCAACTTGGCAGGCTCGGTTCCCGCCAGCAGCCCCCAGGTCGCGGTCATCATCAACCCGACCCCGCCGCCGAAATAACCGCCGTAGAGACCCAGCAGCGACTGCGCCGCGACCAGCGTCTTCGGCCCGATCGTGGTGCGCCGCTGCAGCCACGCCGCCATCGACTTGCCGAACGCCAGGGCGACCGTCGCCAGCAGCAACAGCCAGGGAATGATCACGTCGAAGGTCCGCTCCGGCGTCCACACCAGCAACAGGCTGCCCGCAAACCCGCCCATGAAGGTAATCCCGGTCAGCATCCGCACCGACAGCCCCGCGATCGGCGCGAGCCCGCTCCGATACGCCCAGGCGCTCGCGATCGCACCGGGCTGGAGCGCGACGTTGCTGGTCGCATTGGCGATCGGCGAAGGCAGTCCGAGCGCGATCAGCGCCGGCATGGTGGCGAATGTCCCGCCCCCGGCAAGCGCGTTCATCGCGCCGCCGAGCAGTCCCGCGCCCGCGGCGAGGCCCAGACCTCCGATGTCCATCAGCGCTTCGTCATGCCGGACCTGGTCCGGCATCCACGGTGCCACATTCTCGCAGGCAGTGGGTGCGCGGCACGGTGAAACCCGGGAGGAGCCCGGGGCGACGAAGCGAAGAAGCGAGAATCACCCGAGCGCCAGCAGCTTTTCTTCCGCCTGGCGGTCGAGCTCGGCACGCGATT
This sequence comes from Sphingomonas sp., assembly GCA_035537395.1. Classification (GTDB taxonomy): domain Bacteria; phylum Pseudomonadota; class Alphaproteobacteria; order Sphingomonadales; family Sphingomonadaceae; genus Sphingomonas. Next base: position 1,064 of record DATLME010000331.1, read on the forward strand.
TCTTCTCCGAAGCGGTCTTCAGCTGCCCGCACGCCGCGTCGATGTCGCGCCCGCGCGGGGTACGCACCGGCGCCGAAATCCCCGCCTCGAAGATGATCGTCGAGAACGCGCGTACGCGTTCCGGCGTCGAGGTGTCGTAGGGCGCCCCGGGCCACGGGTTGAACGGGATCAGATTGACCTTCGCCGGCAGCCGGTATTTGCGGATCAGCCGCACCAGCTCGTGGGCCTCGGCATCGCTGTCGTTCTTGTCCTTCAGCATGACATATTCGAACGTGATCCGCCGCGCATTGTTCGCGCCGGGATAGTCGGCACAGGCCTGCAACAGCTCCTCGATCCCGTATTTGCGGTTGATCGGGACGATCTCGTCGCGGACTTCCTTGGTGACCGCGTGAAGCGACACCGCGAGGTTCACCCCGATCTCCTCGCCGGCGCGGGCCATCATCGGCACCACGCCCGAAGTCGACAGCGTGATCCGGCGCTTGCTGAGCGCGAGCCCGTCGCCGTCCATCACCAGCTTCAGCGCATCGCGGACATGCTCGAAATTATAGAGCGGCTCGCCCATTCCCATCATCACGATGTTGGTGAGCATCCGCCCCTCGGGTTGCGACGGCCATTCGCCGAGCGAATCGCGCGCCATCATCACCTGCCCGACGATCTCGGCCGGGGTGAGGTTCCGCACCAGCCGCATCGTGCCGGTGTGGCAGAAGCGGCAGTTGAGCGTGCACCCGACCTGGCTCGACACGCACAGGGTACCGCGGTCTGCATCGGGTATGAAGACCATCTCATAGTCATGACCGTCGTCGGTCCGCAGCAGCCATTTGCGCGTACCGTCGGTCGACACCTGCGCCTCGACCTCTTCCGGGCGGCTGATCGCGAAGCGCTGTTCGAGCCACGGCTGCATCGTCTTCGAGATGTCGGTCATCTGCGCGAACTCGGTCGCACCGCGATTGTAGATCCAGTGAAACAGCTGCTTGGCGCGCAGCTTCGCCTGTTTGGGCTCGAGCTGCGCGGTTTCCAGCGCCATCCGCAGGTCGTCCTTCGACAAGCCGAGCAGGTCGATCCGGCCATCGCTGCGCGGCACGAACGCGCGCGGCACCGGCACGGGATCGATGTGCCCGGGGATGGGCATGAGGGTCGCTGCGGCTGTCTGCATCGCGTGCACATAGGCGAAGGACACGGGTTTTTCCATCCCCGGTGGGGAGCAGTCAGGCGGGGAGCGTCCAATCGATCGGCGGCTGGCCGTGCGCCGCGAGGAAGGCGTTGGCCTTCGAGAAATGCCCGCAGCCGAAGAAGCCGCCATAGGCCGACAACGGCGACGGATGCGCCGCGGTCAGCACGAGGTGACGCCCGCCCTGCGCCACATCCTCGACGAAGGCCGCCTTCTTTTGCGCGTGCGCCCCCCACAGCATGAACACGACCGGCGCATCGCGCGCGGCCACCTGCCGCACGATCGCATCGGTAAAGGTTTCCCAGCCGCGCTTCTGGTGCGAGCCGGCAACCCCCATCCGTACCGTAAGCACCGCGTTCAACAGCAGCACGCCCTGTCGCGCCCAATGTTCGAGAGAGCCGTGCCTGGCAGGCTTGATGCCGAGATCGCCCTGCAATTCCTTGTAGATGTTGGCTAGACTCGGCGGCGTCTTGACGCCCGGCTTGACCGAAAAGCACAGCCCATGCGCCTGGCCCGCGCCATGATAGGGATCCTGCCCGAGGATCACGACGCGAACGCGATCGAGCGGCGTGAGTTCGAGCGCGCGAAACCAGTCGGCACCACGCGGGAACACCCGCGTCCCGGCCTCGATCTCCGCGACCAGGAAGCTGCGCAACGCCGCCATGTACGGCGCGTCCATCTCGGCCGCGAGCGCCTCGCGCCAGCCCGGCGGGAGGCTGACGACGTCGGTTGTCATTGTTTCGGTCAACGCGACGTCGCTCATCGTCCGCCAGCATGTCGGTTGGCACCGCACGCTGTCAATCGCGTACGGGTATCAGCCCTTGGGCGTCGTATCCGCGGGCTTGCCCTTGGCGGTCGGGTTCGACGCATTCTGCTTCGGCGCCTTTTCGGCCTTGGGTTTGCGGACTTCCTTGTTCGACTTTTTCTGGCTCTTTGCCATGGCGCATCCAATCGGGGCGGAACGCCCTCGCAACTCCCATACCGCAAGGCTGGCGGGTCGCCTAACCCTCCAGGCTCTTTGCAGCTTGTTCGAACACGTCCTTCGACAACCCTGGCGTCGCAACGATCCTTTCCAGCTCGGCGCGCATCAGCGCCGCACGCACCGCGTCGAACCGCTGCCAGCGCCCCAGGGGCGGTAGCAGCTTCGCCGCGGTCTGCGGATTGAGCCGGTCGAGCGCGATCAGCTGATCGGCCAGGAAGCGATAGCCTGCCCCGTCCGCGGCGTTGAAGCTGCGCTGGTTGACCGCGAACGCGCCGATCAGCGACCGCGCACGATTGGGATTGGCGAGCGTGAAATCGGGATGCTGTGCGAGTTGCGCGACGACCGCGCCGGTGTCGTCGCGGGTCGCCAGCGCCTGGGTCTGGAACCACTTGTCGAGCACCAGCTGGTTGCTCGCATAACGGTTGTAGAAAATGTCGAGCGCTGCTTCGCGTTCGTCCGCGGTGCTGCTCGCCAGTGTCGTCAGCGCGCCCTGCCGATCGGTCATGTTGTCGGCCTGTTCGAACTGGCGGAACGCGAGCGACGCCGCATCGGCGGCGCCGCTCGCCGCGATATAGCCGAGCGCGACGGTGCGCAGCCGTCGCTGACCCTTCGCAGCGGGGCTGTAGCGATAGGCGCCCGCCGGTGCCGAGTCATAGGCTTCGCGCCAATGGTCCGCGAGCCGGCGGCCGAGCGCGCTGCGAAGCGCCTCTCGCGCGGTGAAGATCGCGTCGGGATCGACCGTTGTCATCTGATCGCCGATGAAGGCCTCCGACGGTAGCAATACCGCCTCTGCGATGAACGCTGGGTCGAGCCCCGGATCCGCGAGCGTCTGCGCCACCGCGGTGACGACCGCGTCGTGGTCCGCCCGCCCCGGTGCGATTGCAGCGGCGACGAGCGTGTCGAGCATCAGCTGCTGCATCGCTTCGTAGCGCGCGAACGGATCGTCGTCATGCGCGCTCAGGAATGCCAGCTCGTCGGCGGTACGATCGCTTTCCACGACGACCGGCGCCGAAAAGCCGCGATTGATCGACAGCACCGCGCGTTCGGTGACGCCTTCGAAGACGATGGTCTCGCTTGCATCGGTGAGCAGCACGAGACGTTCGTCGACCAGGGCGTGGCCGTTCGCGGCGGCGAACAGCTTCACCTTCAGCGGCAGCACCATCGGCGCCTTCACCGGCTGGCCCGGGGTCGCGGGCACCTGTTGCGCCAGCCGCAGCTCGGCGCGACCGCCGGCCGGCTCCTGGATCAGGCTCGCGGACACCCGCGGGGTGCCCGCCTGGCTGTACCAGAGGCGGAATTGCGTGAGATCGACGCCGCTCGCCTCTTCCATGCAGGCGACATAGTCCTCACACGTCGCCGCGGTCCCGTCGAACCGGTCGAAGTAGAGGTCGGTCGCGTGGCGGAACGCGACCGGCCCAAGGATCGTCGCCATCATCCGGATCAGCTCGGCGCCCTTGTTGTAGATCGTCGCGGTGTAGAAGTTCGAGATCTCGAGATAGCTTTCCGGGCGGACCGGATGCGCGAGCGGGCCGGCGTCTTCCGGGAACTGCGCAGCGCGCAGCCCGCGAACGTCCTCGATCCGCTTGACCGCGGCAGACCCCTGGTCGGCGGAAAAGCCCTGGTCGCGATAGACGGTGAAGCCTTCCTTGAGGCTCAGCTGGAACCAGTCGCGGCAGGTGACGCGATTGCCCGACCAGTTATGGAAATACTCATGCGCGACCACTGTCGCGATCGCGTCATAGTCATAGTCGGTCGCGGTATCCGGGTCGGCGAGGATGTAGCGCGAGTTGAAGATGTTGAGGCCCTTGTTCTCCATCGCCCCGAAGTTGAAGTCGTCGACCGCGACGATGTTGAACACGTCGAGGTCATATTCGCGTCCATAGACGCGCTCGTCCCACGCCATGCTGAGCTGGAGCGCGTGCAGCGCGTGCGCGGTCTTGGCGAGATCGGCTTCGCGGACCCAGATGCCGAGGCTGACCTCGCGTCCCGAACGCGTCGTGAAGCTGCCCCGATTGACCGCGAGATCGCCCGCGACAAGCGCGAAGAGGTAGCTCGGCTTGGGGAAGGGATCGTTCCATTCCGCCCAGTGCCGACCATCGTCGAGATCGCCCTGGTCGATCGGGTCGCCATTGGCGAGCAGCACCGGGAAGCGCGCCTTGTCCGCGGTCATCCGCACCGAATAGCGGCTGAGCACGTCGGGGCGGTCGGGGAAATAGGTGATGCGGCGAAAGCCCTCGGCTTCGCATTGCGTGCACAGATTGCCGGTCGAGGCATAGAGGCCCATCAGCTGGGTATTGCGATCGGGCGCGATCGCGACCTCGGTTTCGATGCGGTGCGCATTGCCGCGGAGCGGGATGACGAGTTGCTCGCCTTCGAGCCGCCACTCGTCGGTCGCGACGCCGTCGATCGCGACCGAGAGCAGTTGCTGCCCGGCGCCGTCCAGCCGGAGCGGCTCGTCATGTGCGCCGTTACGGGTCACCGTCAGGGTCGCACGAACGCGCGTTTCGGCGGGGTCGAGCGCGAAGTCGAGCCGGGTGTCGGGTACCAGCCAGGCCGGGGCGACATAATCTTCGCGGCGCGTGGCCGCCGGCAGGGCGAGGCTGTGCTGAATGTCGAGCATGATGACTGTATAGATTGGCGTTGCGCCCAGCGAAAGCTTGCACACAGCCCACCCTGTGGTAGCGGCTGGGCCAAACAGGACAGGAATTTCCCCGCATGCTCCGCAAGATGGCAGCCGTGTCGCTGCTCGCGATCGCAACCGTCTGCCCGGCGCAGAACAAGGCCAAGGACGTCAACGCACGCGCCGCCGCGCCGCTGCCCGCGGATCAGGCCGCGATGAAGGCGCATGTATTGTTCCTCGCAGCCGACGCGATGAAGGGCCGCGAGGCGGGAAGCGCGGAATACGACATCGCCGCCAACTACGTCGCCGCGCAATTCTACGCCGCAGGTCTGCGACCGGCGGGTGACGAGGGCGGTTACCTGCAGAAGGTGCCGCTGGTATCGTATCGCGCCGCCGCGACGGGCGACTTCGTCTGGACCGCGCGCCGGGGTGCCCGGACCGCGCTGACCTTCGGCAAGGATTACGTGCCCGCGGGCAATCCGGCCCGCGCCGACACGAACGTGTCCGCCCCGGTCGTGTTCGTCGGACAGGGGATCGTCGCGCCGCAATATGGCGAGAACAGCTATGCCGGCGTCGATGTGCGCGGCAAGATCGTCGCGATGATCGCGGGTGCACCGGCGCGCTTCGGCGGCGAGGAACGCGCCTTCTTCGCCTCGCCAGCCACCAAGGCTACGATCGCCGCCGGCAAGGGCGCGATCGGCATCATCAATCTCGACAGCCCGTCGGCGATGCGGGCGCGCCCCTTTTCCCGGCTGGTGCAATCCTATGCCCAGCCGCGCATGACCTGGGCACGCCCCGACGGCACCGGGTACAGCGTCGCGCCTGCCGCCCCGGTGCTCGGCACGCTGAGCGAGGCCGGCGCCGCGACCCTGTTCGCGGGTTCGCCGATGCCTTGGACGGCGATCGCGGCCGAAGCCAAGAAGGACAATCCGCGCCTCCGGGCGATGCCACTCTCCGGCACGCTCTCTGCCGCGACCACGACGCGGTTCACCCCCGCAGCGAGCAGCAACGTCGCCGGCGTGATCCCGGGCGCGGATCCTGTGATCGGCAAGGAAGTCGTGGTCCTGTCGGCGCACCTCGATCATATCGGCGTCAGCGATGTCGATGCCGACAAGCCAATGGCCGACCGCATCAACAATGGCGCGCTCGACAATGCGATCGGGATCGCCAGCCTGATCGAGGAAGCCCGGCGCTTCACCGCCAGCGGCCAGCGGCCGAGGCGGACCGTCATGTTCCTCGCGGTGACCGGCGAGGAGAAGGGGCTGGTCGGCTCCGATTACTTCACCAACCACCCGACGGTACCGCTCAAGTCGATCGTGGCCGACGTCAATCTCGACATGCCGATCCTGACCTACCGGTTCGAGGACATGATCGTCTACGGCGCGGAACGGTCGACACTCGGCCCCATCGTCCGTCGCGCGATCGGCACTATCGGGGTCGGGCTGTCGGCCGATCCGATGCCCGAACAGGGCATCTTCGTCCGCTCGGACCATTTCCGCTTCGTCCAGAAGGGGATCCCCTCGGTATTCCTGTGGCCCGGACCCAAGGGCGCGGGCAAGGCGGCGACGGCGGCGTTCATGGCCGACAATTACCACAAGCCGAGCGACGACCTCTCGCAGTCGATCCTGTGGGACCAGGGTATCCGCTTCGTCGACGCCAACTACCGGATCGCGCGCGAAATCGCCGACTCGCCGACCCGCCCGGTGTGGAACAAGGGCGATTACTTCGGCACGCTCTACAAGGGACCGATGGCGCGCTGATGGCGCGCCTGCTGATCTTCGGCCTGGGCTATGCCGCGTCGCACCTCGGCGCGCGGCTCACGGCGGAGGGCTGGCACGTTATCGGCACCTCGCGGGACGGCCGTGCAGGCACCCTGCGCTTCGACGACCGGGACGCGATCGCCGCCGAGATCGCGGCCGCCACGCACATCCTGTCGTCGGTGCCGCCTGCGGCCGGCGTCGATCCGGTGCTGGTTACCTATGGCGCAGCGATCGCGCGATCGGCGCGCTGGATCGGCTACCTGTCCTCGACCGGGGTCTATGGCGATGCCGCAGGAGGCTGGGTCGACGAGACCGCGCCCATCGCCGGGCGGCGGGCGGCGCGCAACGCCGCCGATCGCGACTGGCTGGCGATCGGCGCGCGTGTGTTCCGCTTGCCGGGGATCTACGGGCCCGGCCGCTCGCCGCTGGAGCGGGTCCGCGACGGGCAGGCCCACCGCGTCGACGTGCCCGCGCAAGTGTTCAGCCGCGTCCATGTCGACGATATCGTGTCCGGGGTGATCGCCGGGTTCGACGGGCCCGCGGGCGCCTACAACGTCGCCGACGATCATCCCTGTTCGCAGAACCGCGCGGTCGAATTCGCCGCCGCGCTGCTCGGCTTGGCGCCGCCGCCCTTCGTCGCGCTCGAGACGCTGTCGCAGATGGCTCGCGGTTTCTATGCGGAGAACCGCCGGGTCGCCACCGGCAAGGCGAAGCGCGTGCTCGGCTGGACGCCGGCCTTCCCCGATTATCGTGCGGGCCTGCGCGCCCTCAACGCGACGACCAGCCCGATGCCGGTGAGCACCGCCCCCGCGACCGCGAGTGGCGACCAGCGATAACCCTCGAACAGCGTCGACAGCAGCATCGCGATCACCGGCACGATCACGCTCGAATAGGCCGCCTTGGCCGGGCCGATCACCCGCAGCACGCTGTAATAGAGCGGGAACGCGATCGCCGACGCGAACACGCCTAGGTAGACTATGCCCGCGACATAGCCGAGCCGCGCCTCGAACACCGGCGGGCCGTACCGGGCCCAGCCGAACAGCGCGTTGACCAGCGTTCCGTAGAGCATCCCCCAGGCCAGCATGGAGGCGATCGGCCGCGCCCGCATCCGCGCGCTCGCCTGCATCACGTTCGAGACCGACGCCGAGAGGACGCCGAGCAGGGTCAGGCCGATGCCGATCGCGACGGCGGCGGGCGCCGCCGCGCTCTGCCGGACCTCGTTGAGGAACAGCAGGCCGACCCC
>DATLME010000332.1:0-3805 GCA_035537395.1 Sphingomonas sp.
CGCGGCAACGGTCCGGCGGGTCAGCGGCGCCGCGCGGGTCGACCGGCACGAAGCCTGGATGTCGCCGGTCAGCGGCGTCATGACTTCGTTGACGCTGCTCGCGGCCGCGATCGTGCTGTTGATGATGGCCGCGACCTCGGCAGTGGTGGTGCTTGCAGCGCGCGCCGGGCTGGAGACGCATCGCGCGACGATCGAGGTGATGCACATGCTCGGGTCGACCGACGTCCAGGTCGCGCGGCTGTTCCAGCGCCGGATCGCGATCGATGCCGCGATCGGCGGGCTGCTCGGCGGCGCGGCGGCGATCGTCGTCGTCGCGGCGATCGGCGCCCGGCTGGCAAGTCTCGGATCGGAGCTGGTCGGCGGGGTCGCGCTCGGAGCGGGCGACTGGCTGCTGCTGGCGCTGCTGCCGTTCGCGTTCATCCTGCTTGCGATCATGGCCGCACGCTACAGCGTGCTCGGCGCGTTGCGGTCGACGCTGTGATCGCGCGGCTGTTCGGGGTGGCGGCGATCCTGTGGTGCCTGGGCTTCGCGGCGTTCACGATGCTGTTGCCGCCCCCGCTCGAAGGCTTCACCACCGACGCGATCGTGGTGCCGACCGGCGGTGCGGGACGCATCGACCGCGGCATCGTGCTGCTGGAGCGGCATCAAGCGCGGCGGATGCTCGTCACCGGCGTCGCGCCGGGGGTCAGCGCCGGCGATCTGGCGCGCGAATATCGCACGTCGCGCGCGTTGTTCGCGTGCTGCATCGATCTGGGCAGCGACGCGGTCGATACCCGCTCGAACGCGGAGGAGACCGCCGCCTGGGTGAAGACCCACCGCTATCGCACGGTACGGCTGGTAAGCTCCGACTGGCACGTGCCGCGCGCCAAGATGGAGCTCGGCGCGGCGCTCGGTCGCGGGGTCGTCATCCTCGGCGACGGCGTACCGGGCAGCCCGCGGCTCGGTACGCTCGTTAACGAATACAACAAGCTGTTGCTGCGCAGGGTCGCGCTATGGGTCGGGCTCGGCGCATGATCGCGTGGATCCGCACGACGATCTTCCGGATCGTCTTCTACGGGCTGTCGGTCCCGATCGTGGTGTCGGTGCCGATCAGTGCGCTGTTCGGGCAGCGTGCGGTGATCGCGCATGCGACGCTGTGGACCCGGTTCCATCGGTGGGCGGCGCGGGTGCTGCTCGGCATCAATGTCCGCGTCGAGGGCATCCGGCCGGCCGGGCCGGCGCTCTACGCCGCCAAGCACCAGGCGATGTTCGAGACGCTGGAGCTGCAGGCTCTGCTCGACGGCCCCGCGATGGTGCTGAAGGAGGAACTCGCCAATATACCAGCATGGGGCTGGGCGGCGCGGCGTTACGGCGCGCTCGTGATCGATCGCGCGGCGTCGGCCAAGGCGCTGCGGCAGATGATGCGCGAGGGCAAGGCCGCCAAGGAGGCGGGGCGGTCGGTGCTGATCTTCCCCGAAGGCACACGCGTCCTGCCCGGCGAGCAGCCGCCGCTAAAATCTGGGTTTGCCGGCCTCTACCGCGCGCTGGGGATGGTGACGGTGCCAGTCGCGATCGACAGCGGCGTGCTGTGGCCGAAATCCGGCGCAAAGCGCGCGGGCACGATCACCTTTCGATTCGGCGAAGCAATCCCGCCAGGGCTGCCGCGCGACGAGATCGACGCGCGGGTGCATGCCGCGATCAACGAACTGGATGTTGCGCGCTAGCTCGTCCGTCGTGTCGGGGCTCGTTCCGGCATCCTTCGGCCGCAGATTCGCAGGCCGGTGATTCGTGGCGCCGTGGATGCCGGAACAGGTCCGGTACGACGAAAGGTCATTCGTGGGTGCGGCCGAAGTCGGCGGCGTCGTCGTCCTGGCCTTGTTCGACGATCGAGCGGCGGATCGCGCGGGTGCGGGTGAAGAGATCGAACAGCTCGTCGCCCTTGCCCCAGCGGATCGCGCGCTGGAGCTGCGACAGGTCTTCGGAAAACCGCTGGAGCATCTCGAGCACGGCTTCGCGATTGGTGAGGAACACGTCGCGCCACATCGTCGGATCGGACGCGGCGATGCGGGTGAAATCGCGGAACCCGCCGGCGGAATATTTGATCACCTCGCCCTGGGTGACTTCCTCGAGATCGCTCGCGGTGCCGACGATCGTATAGGCGATGAGATGCGGCAGGTGGCTGGTGACGGCGAGGACGCGATCGTGATGCTCGGCGGTCATCAACTCGACCTCGGCGCCGAGCCGCCGCCAGAAGATGGCGAGCCGCTCGACCGCGACCGGATCGGCACCCTCGGGCGGGGTGACGATGCACCAGCGGCGGTGGAACAGGGTCGCGAACCCGGCCTCGGGGCCGCTCTTCTCGGTGCCGGCAACCGGGTGCGCCGGGATCACGGTGGCACCGGGCAGCGCGGCGGCGAGCGCGCGGGCGACCTCGGCCTTGCAGCTGCCAACGTCGCTGACGATCGCCTCGGCGGGCAGATCGGCGGCAAATTCGGCGGCGACCGCGCCCATCGCACCGACCGGCACGCAGAGGATGACGAGATCGGCATCGATCACCGCCGCGCCCGCGGTGTCGGCGACGTCGTCGCACAGGTCGATCCGGGTCGCGACCGCGCGGACATCGGCATCGGCATCATAGCCCGTGAGCCGCACCGTCGGCATTGCCTCGCGAACCCCGCGCGCGATCGACGAGCCGATCAGGCCGAGCCCGACGATCGTGACCCGCGCGAAGGGCAGCATCAGGCGGCGGTCGCGACGAGATCGCGCAGCGCCGCGGCGACCCCGCGGGTCTCGTCCTCGGTGCCGATCGTGATCCGCAGCCCCTGCGCCAAACCTTGTCCGGGCAGCCAGCGGACGATGAAGCCAGCGTCCATCAGGCCCTTATAGGCCTGCTCGGCGGTCAGCCGGCCTTCGAACACCACCAGCACGAAATTGGCCTTGCTGGGGATCGCGCGCAGCCCGGCATTGCCCATCGTCGCGATCTGTTCGGCGAACCACGCGCGCCACTGCGCATTGTGGCTGCGGGTGCGCTCGACGAACGCAGTATCGGCGAGCGCCGCGATGCCCGCGGCCTGCCCGCCGATGGTGACGTTGAAGGGGAGCCGGATGCGATGCATCGCCTCGATGATCGCGGGATGCGCATAGCCCCAGCCGATCCGCTCCGCCGCGAGGCCGTGGATCTTGGAAAAGGTGCGGGTGACGAGAACGTTGCCGGCATCGCGGGCGAGCGCCATGCCGCCATCGTCGTCGGCGGCATCGATATACTCGGCATAGGCCTGGTCGAGCACCAGCACCACGTTGCCGGGCAGCGCGGCATGGAGGCGCGCGATCTCGCTCGCAGGCGCGAAGGTGCCGGTCGGGTTGTTGGGGTTGGCGATGTACACGATCCGGGTCTTGTCGGTCACCGCGGCGAGCACCGCATCGACATCGGTCGCGTAATCGCGGTCGGGAGCGATCACCGGGGTGGCACCGACCCGCCGTGTCGCGATCTCGTAGACCGCAAAACCGTAGCGGACGAAGACGATCTCGTCGCCGACGCCGGCAAAGGCGCCCGCGACGAGGTGCAGGATCTCGTCCGAGCCATTGCCCTGGATGACGCGGTCGGGATCGAGCCCGTTTGCGGCCGCGATCGCCTCGCGCAGGTCGGTGGAGCCGGCATCCGGATAGCGTTCGAGGCCACCCTGCGCGGCCGCAAAGGCGGCGCGGGCGGCGGGCGAGGTGCCGAGCGGGTTCTCGTTCGACGACAGCTTGACCACCTTGCGGCCGTCGTCGGTCGTCGAACGGCCGGGAATATAGGGCGCGATCGCCATGATGTACGGCTTGGGAA
>DATLME010000333.1:0-19340 GCA_035537395.1 Sphingomonas sp.
ATCCTGTGCCCGACGTTCCCGACTATACCGTTCGGCTGGAGGCGGCGCGGCCGTGGCGCCGCTGGATCCGTCCCGCGGTGACGATCGGCGGCGACTACATGCTTCCCGAGGCAGCGCCGCTGCCGCTGGCGCAGGGTCTGCTCGCGGCCGAGATGGGGATGAACCTCCAGCTCGCGCTCGGCGGCCGGCGCTATCTGCTGCTCCACGCCTCGGCGGTGGAGCGCGATGGGCGCGCGGTGCTGATGTCGGGCGAGTCGGGGGCGGGCAAGTCGACGCTCGCGGCGCTGCTGGCCGCATCGGGATGGCGGTTCATGGGCGACGAGTTCGCGTTGATCGATCCCGCGAGCGGGCTGGTGCACGCGTTTCCGCGCGCGATCAGCCTCAAGAACGCGGCGATCGAGGCGACGCGGCAGAGGTGGCCCGCCGCGCGGTTCGGTCCGTTGCTGAAGGCGACTCCCAAGGGCGACATCCGCCACATGGTTCCGGACGCGCGCGCGATCGCGGCGATGGACGAGCCGGCGGTGCCGACGCTGATCCTGTTCCCGCGCTTCGGCTTCGCTCCCGCGATCCGCGCGGTGGCACCGAGCGAGGCGTTCGTCCGGCTCACCCAGGCATCGACCAACTATGTCGCCCTGGGGGAAGCCGGCTTCGGAACGCTGACGCGGCTCGTCGCAGGGGTGCCCGCGGTAGCGGTGGATTACCCGGACGGCGATGCGGCGATCGAGCAGGTCGAGGCGCTGTGGCACGGGCTGTGAGCGACGCGCGCATCCTCGCGCAGGCGCTGAAGGATCCGTCGGGGCTGGCGCTCGATACCGACTGGACCGCGCTGGTGACGATCGCGCGGGCCGAGCAGTTGCTGGGCACGCTCGCCCATCGACTCGAAGGACTGCCGCTGCCCGAGACCGTCGCGGCGCTGTTCGCCGATGCGCGGTCGGGGGCGGAGAGCGGGCGCCGCGCAGCCTTGTGGGAGGCGGAAATGGCACGCCGCGCGCTGGCGCCGCTCGGCTGCCGGGTCGTCCTGCTGAAGGGCACGGCGTATGTCGCGGCGGGATTGCTGGCGGGGCGGGGGCGCTCGATCGGCGACCTCGACATCCTGGTGCCCGGTGCGGCGCTGGACGCGGTCGAGGCGGCGCTGCTCGCGGCGGGGTGGGAATGGGTCAAGCCCGACCCCTATGACGACGGCTATTACCGGGCGCACATGCACGAACTGCCGCCGCTGATCCACCGCGAGCGCGATCGCATGATCGACGTCCACCACACGATACTGCCGCCGACCGCCAGGATCACCCCCGATCCGGCGGCGCTCATCGAGGGCAGCGAGGCGCTCGGTAACGGCCTGCACGTGCTCGCGCCGGCCGACATGATCGTCCACGCAGCGGCGCACCTGTTCGCCGACGGCGATCTCGCGGGCGGGCTGCGCAACCTGTGGGACATCCACTGCCTGCTCGACGAGTTCGGGACCGCGGATCTGGAGCGACGCGCCCGGCATCACGGGCTCCACGATCAGGTGCGCCGGGCCGCGCGCCAGGCGCACCGGCTGTTCGGCACCGACATTCCGGCAAGCTGGCGGCGGCGGGATGCCGGCGATCGCTTGTTCGAGCGGCGGTTGCTCGCACGCGACGGTTGGGGCAGGCCGACCCGACCGGGCACCCGGCTCGCCTTCTACGTGCGATCGCACTGGCTGCGGATGCCGCCCGGCCTGCTCGCCCGGCATCTCTGGACGAAATGGCGGCGGCGCTAGCCGAGCCGTTCGAGCGTGGGCAGAAGCTCGTCATAGTGATCGATGATCGCGTCGGCGCCCAGCGTCTCGACCGGCTGCATCATGAAGCCGAAGCTGCACGCGACGACGGGCAGCCCCGCCCGCTGCCCTGCCTGCACGTCGTAGATCGAATCGCCGACGAAGGCCGCGCGCCCGCCGCCCGACCGCTCCACCATCGCCAGGATCGGGGCGGGCGACGGCTTGGCGTTGCCCGGCCCGAGCGTGTCGCCGCCGACCACGCATGCGAAGCGATCGAGCAACGCCAGTTCGCCCAGCACCCGCAACGCCAGTGCCTCGAGCTTGTTGGTCATCACCGCGATGCGAACGCCCCGCGCCGCCAGCGTGTCGAGCACGTCGAGGCAGCCCGGATAAGGCCGCGTCAGCACCGCGATATTGGCTTCGTAGAAAGCGAGCAGCCGTGCCTGCAGGACATCGAGCTCGGCGTCGGTGCAGCCACCGGTCGCCGCCAACCCCTGCGCCAGCATGTGCCGCGATCCGCCGCCGATCATCGGTTTGACCTGATCGACCGTGAGCGTCGGGCGACCCGCCGAGGCGAGCGCGTGATTGACCGCGGCGGTGAGATCGCCGCTCGTATCGAGTAGCGTGCCATCGAGGTCGAAGCCGACCACGGCGAAGGGAAAATCGGGCATGGTGCGGGCGCCTGCCACCGCTGCTCTGGAAATGCCAATCCATTCGTGGCAGGCGGCGCGGATGACCACCCCCCTAGCCGTGATCATCCTGGCCGCCGGCAAGGGCACGCGGATGAAGTCCGATCGCCACAAGGTCCTTCATCCGATCGCCGGCCGGCCGATGCTGCTTCACCTTCTCGACAGCGTCCGCGCATTGGCGCCGGCCAAGATCGTCGTCGTCACCGGCGCCGGCCGCGACCAGGTCGAGCGCGCGGTCGCGCCGCTCGGCGTCGAGACCGTCCTCCAGGCCGATCAGCTCGGCACCGGGCATGCGGTACGGCAGGCGGAGGAAGCGCTCGCCGGATTCGCCGGTAACGTGCTCGTCCTGTACGGCGACGTGCCGCTCGTCGGTGCGGACACGATGGCAAGGATGATCGCGGCGCTCGAGTCGCCGGCGGCGCCGGCGGTGGTGGTGCTCGGTTTCCGTCCCGCCGATCCCGCCGCCTATGGCCGGATCATCGCCGACGCCGACGGCCGGATCGCGACCATGGTCGAGTTCAAGGACGCCAGCCCGGCGGAACGTGCCGAGACGTTGTGCAATTCCGGGTTGATGGCAGTGCACAGCGACCGACTCTGGTCGCTGCTCGCGCGGGTCGACAATGCCAATGCAGCGGGCGAATATTATCTGCCCGACATCGTCATGCTCGCCGCCCGCGACGGTTTGCCGTCGACCGTGATCGAGACGTCCGAAGCCGAAGTCGCAGGGGTCAACAGCCGTGCCGAACTCGCAGGCGTCGAGGCGGCGTGGCAGGCCGCGCGGCGCGCCCGGGCGATGGCCGAGGGCGCGTCGCTGGTTGCGCCGGAGACGGTGTGGTTCGCGCACGACACGGTGATCGGTCGCGACGTGACGATCGAGCCCAACGTCGTGTTCGGCCCCGGCACGACCGTAGCCGATGGAGCGACGATCCACGCGTTCAGCCATGTCGAGGGGGCGACCATCGGCGCAGGCGCTTCGGTCGGGCCGTTCGCGCGGCTTCGCGCAGGCGCAATACT
Organism: Sphingomonas sp.; assembly: GCA_035537395.1. Classification (GTDB taxonomy): domain Bacteria; phylum Pseudomonadota; class Alphaproteobacteria; order Sphingomonadales; family Sphingomonadaceae; genus Sphingomonas. Next base: position 3,442 of record DATLME010000333.1, read on the forward strand.
CGGGCGCGACGCCAAGGTCGGCAACTTCGTCGAAATGAAGAAGGCCACGCTGGGCGAGGGCGCCAAGGCGAGCCACCTAACCTATCTGGGTGATGCGGAGATCGGTGCCGGCGCCAACATCGGCGCGGGCACGATCACCTGCAACTATGACGGGTTTTTCAAATACCGTACCGTGATCGGCGCCGGCGCTTTCGTCGGATCGAACAGCGCGCTGGTCGCGCCGGTCACGATCGGTGCCGGCGCGATGATCGCGGCCGGATCGGTGATCACCAGCGACGTCGACGCCGACGCGCTTGCCCTCGTCCGGCCCGCTCAGAGCGCGCGCGCAGGCTGGGCCAAGCGGTTCCGCGAGGCGATGTCCGCGCGCAAGAAGGCCGGCGGCCAGGCGTGAGCGCGTGCCCGATCCGACGAGACGAACTCCAGAACAAGAGATAGCGTATGTGTGGAATTGTCGGAATCGTCGGTGCGGAAGATGTCGCCGACCGGCTGCTCGACGGGCTGAAGCGGCTGGAATATCGCGGCTATGATTCCGCCGGGATCGCCACCGACCATCAGGGCGGGATCGAGCGGCGTCGCGCGTCGGGCAAGCTGATCAACCTCGCGCGCGAACTCGCCGCGCATCCGCTGCCGGGGCGGACAGGAATCGCGCACACCCGCTGGGCAACCCATGGCGGGCCGACCACCAACAACGCCCATCCGCACGCTACCGATCACGTCGCGGTGGTGCACAATGGCATCATCGAGAACTTCAAGCCGCTTCGTGCGGCGTTGATCGAGCGCGGCCGGGTGTTCACCAGCGAGACCGACACCGAGGTCGTCGCGCACCTCGTCAGCGAGCGCGTCGAAGCCGGCGCGACACCGGCGGAAGCGGTGCGCGAGGTGCTGCCACAGCTGCACGGCGCCTTCGCGCTCGCGATCCTGTTTCGCGACCATCCCGATCTTCTGATCGGCGCGCGGCTCGGCTCGCCGCTGGTGGTCGGCTATGGCGAGGGCGAGACTTATCTCGGCTCCGACGCACTCGCGCTGGCGCCGCTGACCCAGCGGATCGCCTACCTCGACGAAGGCGACTGGGTAGTCTGCACCCGCGACCGCGCCGAGATCTTCGATCGCGACAACCAGCCGGTGGAGCGCGCGATCACGATCTCGGGGGTGACCGGCGCGCTGATCGACAAGGGCAATCATCGCCACTTCATGCAGAAGGAGATCTTCGAGCAGCCGATCGTCGTCGCACAGACGCTCGGCGCCTATCTCCGCAGACTCGACGAGCAGGTCGCGCTGCCGATTCCGGATTTCGACCTGTCGGTCATCAAGCGCGTGACGATCGTCGCCTGCGGAACCAGCTTCTACGCCGGCATGGTCGCGAAATACTGGTTCGAGCAGTTCGCGCGCGTGCCGGTCGATCTCGATGTCGCCAGCGAGTTCCGGTACCGGGCGCCGGTGATGGAGCCGGGCGGGCTTGCGCTGTTCATCTCGCAATCGGGCGAAACCGCGGACACGCTCGCGGCGCTGCGCCACGCCAAGGCGGAAGCGCAGACGATCGCGGTGGTCGTCAACGTGCCGACCAGCTCGATGGCGCGCGAAGCCGACCTGCTGCTCCCGACGCATGCCGGGCCCGAGATCGGGGTGGCATCGACCAAGGCATTCACGTGCCAGCTCGCGGTGCTCGCGGCGCTTGCCGCCAACCTCGCCAAGGCGAAGGGGCTGCTCGACGCCGACGAGGAGCGGGAGATCGTCCGCCATCTCGCCGAGGCACCCGCGGCGTTGAATGCCGCACTCGCGCAGGACGACGCGATCGAGGCGATGGCGCATACCGTCGCCGGCGCGCGCGACGTGCTCTATCTCGGCCGGGGTACCGATTACCCGCTGGCGCTGGAAGGCGCGCTGAAGCTGAAGGAGATCAGCTACATCCATGCCGAGGGCTATGCCGCGGGCGAGATGAAGCACGGGCCGATCGCGCTGATCGACGAACATGTGCCGGTCATCGTGATCGCGCCGTCGGGGCCGCTGTTCGACAAGACGGTGTCGAACATGCAGGAGGTGCAGGCGCGCGGCGGCAAGGTGGTGCTGATCAGCGACGAGGACGGGATCCGCGCGGCGGGCGAGAACTGCATCGCGACGATCGCGATGCCTGCGGTGCACCCGCTGATCGCCCCGCTGGTCTATGCGGTGCCAGTCCAGCTGCTCGCGTACCATGTCGCGGTCGCGAAGGGCACCGACGTGGATCAGCCGCGCAATCTCGCCAAGTCGGTCACGGTGGAGTGATCTGACGGCGGCTCGTGCGGCGCGTCCGCCGTGTCGCCGCGCTCTGCGTCACCGGCCGCTTGCGCTGATCTAACCGTCGAGCAGGTCGAGATAGGGAACGACGTCGTTGCTGGTCTGGAGGAACAGCCCGGCCTGCACGTCCTCGCTTTGCTGTGCCGCCATCGCCAGCGCCTGCGCCATCGTACCGTACATCAGTGTCGACGCGCCGCCGTCGCCGTCGTCGAGATGATAAAGCCGGACCGAGCTATCGTCGGAGACCGTCCTCATGACGAATGCGGCGGGCCGAGATGCTGGAGAAAGTCGGGCTTGCCGAGCGGCACGCCCGCCGCGCGCAGGATCGCGTAGGCGGTGGTGACGTGAAAGAAGAAATTGGGGAGAGCGAAGCCGGTCAGATACGATGCGCCGGTAAAATCATAGCGCATGCCGTTGGGAAAGCTCAGCGTGACCGGGCGGGTGGCAGCGTCGGCAAAGCCGGCGCGATCCACGCCTTCGACGAAAGCGATCGTCCGATCGCAACGGTCGCGAAGCTCGGCAAAGCTGGTTTCGGTGTCGGGCATCGCAGGGGCGTCGATGCCGCATAGCCGTGCCACGCCGTTCTTCGCGCTGTCGGACGCCATCTGGAACTGCGCAGGCAAGGCGCGCATGTCTGCGACCAGGCGCGCTTCGATCAGCTCGGCCTCGGGCTTTGCCTCGGCCGCCTTGTCCAGCCACGCGCGCATGTCGCGCAACGTATCGGCGAAGACCGGAACCGAGGCGTCATAGATCGTGAAGCTCATCATCTACTCCTGCGCTGATCGCAACCGGCGCCTTGCCCCAGCCGCGTAGCCGAGACCAGCGGCTAGCGACGCTCGGCAGCGCGCTCCTCGCAATAGCCGTCGAGATCGCGCAGCGCCTTGCCCAGGAAGCTCTTCACGGCGGCCAGCCCTAGCGCGCGCAGCTTCACTCGATCGCCTTCGATGCCGATATGCGAAACGCCTTCTAGATGGCTCAGCCAGCGGGCGGTCACTGCAGGATTGCTGTTGCCGATCGTCAGGATCGTCGTGCGGTCGACCGAGCCCGGATCGGCATGCGCGACGAACAGGGTGAGCAGGATCTCGAGCGGGTGGTCGAGCACCGCATAGGCCTTGAACTGGTCGCGACGCGCAGCGTGGATGCCCAGGATCAGCAGCGCAACGCGGCGGCGATCGGAGTCGGTGATCATTTCCATCGTCCGCGCCCCCTTTCCGCGGCGACCACAGGCGGGGTCGCGCGGCTGCCGTAGGGGCGGGCCCTAATCCGCGTCAACCGGTAAGGTCATGATCATATACCCTTTTTCGGTGAGCCGTGGCCGGAGCGATCGGGAGGCGCCCGCCCTGGCAGCGTGCGGCGGCGCTTTTTGGTGGCTTTCGGCGCGAGCCACCGGATAACGCGAGTGCGGCGTCGCGCTCGATCGGGAACGGGTTTGGACGGGACGAGATCGACTGCCGGCCCGCTTGACGACCCGAAGCCAGTCGGCGCCGACCGGCAGTGAAGGACCGACCACGATGGACGATGCGCCGCTGATTGCCGGGATCGAGCTCGGTGGGACCAAGATCAACTGCATCCTCGCGCGTGGCCCCGACGCGATCGAGGACGAGGTCCGCATACCCACGACGCGTCCGGACGATACGCTGGCGGCGATCGAGGCGGTGCTCGCACGCTGGCAGGGTTTCGCGGCGCTCGGGATCGCGAGCTTCGGCCCGGTCTCGATCGATCGCAGCGCGGGCGATTACGGGTACATCACCTCGACCACCAAACCTGGATGGTCGAACACCGACATCGCGCGGCGGCTCGAGCAGTTCGCCGGCGTGCCGACCGGCTTCCATACCGACGTGGTCGGTGCCGCGCTCGCGGAGGCGCGCTGGGGCGCCGCCAAGGGGCTCGACGACATCGCCTATGTGACGGTGGGTACCGGGGTCGGGGTGGGGCTGATCGCAGGCGGGCGCCCGGTCGACGGGCTGACCCACAGCGAGCTCGGGCATATCCGTCCGGCGCGGCTGCCCGGCGACGACTGGATCGGCAACTGTCCGTTCCACGGCGCGTGCCTGGAGGGACTCGCGGCCGGGCCCGCGATCGCGGCGCGCACCGGGCAGCCCGCGGCGGAACTGCCCGCCGAGCATCCGGCCTGGGACGGAGTGGCGCATGCGCTGGGGCAATTGCTCCACACCCTGGTGCTCACCGGAGTGCCGCGGCGGATCGTGATGGGCGGGGGCGTGATGATCGGCACCAGCCACCTGTTTCCGCGGGTGAGGACGGCGATGACCAGGAGTCTCGGCGGCTACGTCTCGCCGCCGGAAGTCAGGCTGGTCGAGACCTTCGTCGTGCCGCCTGCACTCGGCAACAATGCCGGGCCGCTGGGCGCGATCTTGCTCGGCGAACAGGCCCTGGCGGCGCGGTTCGCCTGATCATCGTTTACGCGGTGTTAACCAGCCGCGCTTACGCCCTGGAAAGATTATTCGAGGGGTATTCCGGTCATGGTCGGCATCGGCGACGCGAAGCGAATCCTGATCGTCGACGACGAGCCGGCAATGCATGAAAGCTATGCGCGCAGCTTCGCGCCCGCGCGCGGCGTCGGCAGCACCGCGCTGGACGCGATGGCGAGCGAGCTGTTCGGGGGCGAGCTCGCGGTCGCGGTCGAGCCCGACGAACCGACGCTGTTCGCGCTGACGCATGAACTCCAGGGGCTCGACGCGGTTGCCGAGGTCGAGCGCGCGCTGGCGGCGGGAACGCCCTATGCGGTCGCGTTCATCGACATCCGTATGCCGCCGGGCATCGACGGCCGCGAGACCGCGCGTCGGATCCGGCTGGTCGATCCCGAGATCAACCTCGTCATCGTCACCGGCTACTCGGACTTTTCGCCCGCCGAGATCAGCAAGGTCGCAGGGCCGGCCGACAAGATCTTCTACATCGCCAAGCCGTTCGAAGTCGCCGAGATCGTCCAGACCGCGACCGCGCTGAGCCAGCGCTGGGAGGTCGATCGCGAGCTCGCCGCGGCCCGCCGGACGCTGGCGGCGCAGGTCACCCAGCTCGAGGAGCAGGGCGCCGAACTCGCCGCGAACGAAAGCCGCGCGATGCACATGGCGACGCACGACTCGCTGACCGAGGCGCCGAACCGGCTCGCCTTCGTCCGCGCGCTCGCCGAGCGCGTGAAACGCGGCGGCACCTTTGCGGTCGCAATGGTCGATCTCGATCGGTTCAAGCTGGTCAACGACACGCTCGGGCACCTCGCCGGCGACGCGTTGCTGCGCACCGTGTGTTCGATCCTGATGCGGACCGCGCCAGCGAAGGCGCTGGTGGCGCGGCTCGGCGGCGACGAATTCGGCATCCTGTTCGACACGCCCGGCGAGCAGGCGGCGGTGATGGCAGGCGAGCGCATCGTGGCGGCATGCGCGGGAACCCACCAGGTGTTCGGTCATACCGTGCAAAGCGCCGCGTCGGCGGGGCTGGTCGTGGTCGAGGCAAGCGGTTGCGACCCGATCGACGTGATGCGCCGCGCCGATCTCGCGCTCAACGCCGCCAAGCGCAACGGCCGCGGCGTCGCGCGACTGTTCGACGAAAGCATGGACGAGGGCATCCGCTTCCGCCGCCGGATCGAGAACGGGCTCGGCCAGGCGATCGGGCGGGGCGAGCTCAGCCTGGTGTACCAGCCGATCGTGTCGCGCGACTCGATCGAGATCGTGGGGTTCGAGGCGCTGGTGCGCTGGAACACCGAGGAATATGGCCCGATCAGCCCGGCGACGTTCATCCCGATCGCCGAGGAGACGAACATCATCCACGAACTCGGCGACTGGATCCTCACCGAAGCATTGCAGGTGATGAAGCGGTGGCCGGGGCAATATGTGTCGGTCAACTTCTCGCCGCGCCAGTTCCGCCGGCAGAACTTCGTCGGCCATATCATGGAAAGCGTACAGCGGGCCGGCATCGTGCCAGCGCGGTTGCAGATCGAGATCACCGAGACCGCGATCTTCGACGATGCCGAACGTGCCGCCGAGACGCTGTACAAGCTGCGCCAGATGGGTTTCCGGATCGCGCTCGACGATTTCGGGACCGGCTATTCGAGCCTCTACAACATCCGCAAGTTCGCGCTCGACAGCCTGAAGATCGACCGCAGCTTCATCGACGGCATGGGACGCGAGCGCGAGAGCGCCGCGATCGTGCATTCGATCATCCATCTCGGCCGCGCGCTGGGGCTGGAGATCATCGCGGAGGGCGTCGAGACCGAGGTTCAGGTCCAGGCCTTGCGGCTTGCGGGCGCCAGCCACTTGCAGGGGTATTTCTTCTCGCGGCCGGTGACTGCCGATCATGCGTGCGAACTTGCGACGGAGCGCTTCATCGGCGGGCAGGACGACGTGTCGTACCAGCCGGGCACCGGAACGCTTGGATGATCCGGCGCGGCGCGTCGGCGCCGGTGTCGCTCGGTGCCAAGCTCGTGCTGGTGTTGACGGCGGTCGGACTGGCCGGCGCGCTCGGCATCACGCTGCTGCTCGCGAGCGTGATCACGCCCAGCTTCAACGGGCTTGAACGCCGATCGATCGGCACCTTCGTCGATCGCGCCGACGCGGCGCTCGCGGCCTACGCCGCCAGGGTCGACAGGGCGGTCCGTTTCTATGGCGATTCCAGCGAAACCTATCGCTATCTCGCGGCGCCCGACGCGCTGTTCGAGCGCGAGACCCTGTCGCCACGGTCGATGGCCAACCACGACATCCAGGGCATGGCGTTCGTCTCGCCACGCCGCACGATCCACCTCGCGCGCTGGCTCGATCCGGCGACGTATCGCGCGCGGGACGACCTGCGCGCCGCCTTCATGGCGATGATCCGCCGAACCGACCTCGCCGCGACCGTCGGGGCGCGCAGTTCGGCCACCTTCTACGCGCGGCTCGGCAACGAGATCGCGGCGATCGGCGTCGCGCGGGTTCGCGCGTCGGACGGCACCGGGACGCCGCGGGGCTATGTCGTCATGGCGCGGACGATCGACTCGCGCCAGATCGCCGACCTGCTGCAGCTCGACGCGAAGATCGCGCTGGCGGCACCGGGCGACCAGCCGACCGCGGCGACCACCCGCGCAAGTATCGCGCTTGCGGTGCCGATCCGCGGCGCCGACGCACGGCCGCTTGCGACGATCCGGTTCGCGATCCCGCGCGACGTGTCGCTGCTGGGTCGGCGGATGCTGTTGCTCGCGGTCGCAGGGTCGACGCTGTTGCTGCTGCTGATCCTGATGGTGTTGCGCCGGATGATCGGACTGGTGGTGCTGCGCCCGTTGCGGCGCGTCGAGCGACACATGCAGCACGTCCGCGCATCGGGCTCGCTGGGCCCGCTCGAGGATGATGGCCGGCGCGACGAATTCGGCTCCCTTGGCCGCAGTTTCAACGCGATGCTGCGCCAACTTCAGGACCTGCGTGAACAGATCGAGGTCCAATCGTTCGCGCTCGGGCGCAGCGAAAGCGCGGTCGCGGTGATGCACAACGTGCGCAACGCGCTGAGCCCGATCTCCACCATCCTCAGCCAGGGGATCGCACAGGCACCGCCGGTCGATCGCCAGCTGGTCGATCGGGCGCTCGGCGAACTCCAGCAGGAAGGGGTCGCGCCAGATCGGCGCGCGCGGCTTGCGACGTTCGTCGAGGCAGCAGTGTCGGCGGAGACTACCGCGCGCGAGGCGATGCGCCGCGAGCTTCAGATCGGTCGCGGGGCGATGGCGCACGTGCTCGAGATCATCGGCCAGCAACAGGCCCAGGCGCATGAACGTCCGCTATTGGAACCGTGCGACATCAGCGAGATCGTCGCGCACAATGCGACCATCGCGCGCTATTCGCACGACGTATCGATCGCGTTCAGCTTCCCGGGCGAGCCGCACCGGGTTCTCGCCAACCGGCTGATCCTCAGTCAGGTCGTCGGCAACCTGATCGGCAATGCCGCGGAGGCGATCGCCGCCAGCGGTCGCGACAGCGGGATGATCGCCGTGACGGTTAGCGCGGGACCCGACATGACCATCGTCGCGATCCAGGACGATGGCGAAGGCTTCAGCGCCGATGCGGCGCCGGCATTGTTCCAGCGCGGCTTCTCGACCCGCGAGCAGAAATCCGGCGGGCTCGGGCTGCATTGGTGCGCGAACTCGATGAACGCGATGCAGGGTTCGCTGGCGGTCACCAGCGACGGCGTCGGCCTTGGCGCGACCGCGACGTTGACGCTGCGTTCGCCGCCGCGCGCGGATGGCTTGCGGATCGCTGCCTGAGCGCGATCAGAGCGGCAGCGTCGGCTGCAGGTCTTCCCGATCCGCGGTCTCGACGATCCCGGACAGGGTCAGCCCGATCAGCCGGACTCCGGCGGCCACCGGCAGCTGGGCGTCGAGCAGAGTCGTGCCTGCAGCGAGAAAGGCGGCGTAATCGGGGATCGGCGTTGCAAACGACCGTGCCCGCGTGATCGTGTGGAAATCGGAGAAGCGCAGCTTGAGCGTGACGGTACGCCCGCACGCCCGGTGCCGGTCGATCCGCACCCAGGCGGCATCGGCGACCCGCGCCATCGCGGAGTGCAGGGCCGCCGCCTCGCTGAGGTCGGTATCGAACGTGCGTTCCGCGCCGACCGAGCGGGTCGGTCGGTCGGGGCGGACCGGCCGGTGATCCTCGCCGCGCGCAGCGCCGAACAAATAGGCGGCGTGGCTGCCGAAATGCGCCTGGAGGAATGCAAGCGGGCGATCGCGCAGGTCTGCGCCGGTGAGAATGCCGAGCGCCTCCATCCGCCTGGCGGTGACCGGCCCGACGCCGTGGAAGCGCTTGACCGGCAGCGACGCGACGAAGGCCGGCCCCGACCGCGGCGTGATCACGCACACACCGTCGGGCTTGTTCTGGTCCGAGGCGAGCTTGGCAATGAACTTGTTGTAGCTGACCCCGGCGGATGCGGTGAGACCCGTCTCCGCCTTGATGCGGGCGCGAATCTCGTCGGCCACGGCGCGGGCCGAGCCGAGGCGGCGCCGGTCCACCGTGACGTCCAGATAGGCCTCGTCGAGCGACAACGGCTCGATCAGATCGGTGTAGTCCGCGAAGATCGTGTGGATCTGCCGCGATACCTCGCGATAGACGTCGAAGCGGGGTGGCACGAAGACGAGGTCGGGGCAGCGCCGTTGCGCGGTGACCGACGGCATCGCCGATCGCACCCCGAACGCGCGCGCCTCGTAGCTCGCCGCCGCGACCACCCCCCGGGCCTTCGATCCGCCGACCGCGAGCGGCCGGCCACGCAACGACGGATCGTCGCGTTGCTCGACCGACGCATAGAAGGCGTCCATGTCGATATGGATGATCTTGCGCTGCGGCCCGGGGTGCACGGGCTCCGGAGCAGGCGGCAAGGTCGGGTCGGCGTCGGTGGACATGATCGCTTGCGACCCGACCCCGTCGCTGCAGCCAAGTCAATCGCGGATCAGCCCCGGGTCGCGGTCCGATCCGCGACCGTCGATGGATCTGGCATGTCCGGCAGCGCCAGGCGCATGCCCGAGATGCCGACGCGGTTGCGACCGGCGCGCTTGGCCTCGTAGAGCGCAGCGCTGTCGCCAAAAGCAGCGCGATCGCAAAGATGCGGTCCGGCATGTCGAGCAGCGGATGGATCATGATCGCGGTGGATGCGGCAGCGAGATGGAGCAGGGTGAAGACGAGCGAGGTCGCGAAGCCCATCGCGAGCGCGACGTTCCCGGACATCAGGAACAGCACGAACACGCAGGCGAACATGCCAACGCCGGGCGATCGCGAGGCCAAGAACATCGTGATCGTGACCGCGACCATCAGCAACAGGCAGAGCAGGCTGGCGATTTCGGCATCGAAGTCGAAGCGGCGGATGGCGACGATCGCCGCAAGGATCGCCGGCGTGACGATGCCGAGCTGGAGCGGCAGCGCGAGCCACAGGACATCGGGAACGACGACCATGTCGACGAACAGGAACAGATCGTAGATCAGCGTGCCGGCGAGGGCGCAGCGCACGAACAGGCGTTGCCGTGGGCGCGCGGTCGATTGCTGGAATCGGTGTTCGATCAGCGCGCTGAACCTGGACCCGTAATTGCTCAACGCGAGCACGGTCTCGACCTCGGCCAGCAGCGCTTCGTCCTGGTCGGAGGCGGTGTCGGACAGCGGATCGAGCGTGCCGAGCGAGAAGAAGGAGTCGAGCTTCGTCCCGACCCAGGCGATCAGATGCCCGCAACCGCGCCGCCCCGACCGCCCCGACCGCCAAGCCCCATTTGCCAACACGCGCTGTTACCCTCCGCGGACACACGTGGCCCCGAAGACGAATTACAGGCGGTCGAAAGGATCGCGCCGCGGCCGGCAACGATGATTCGCGCGAAACGCCGCGCGACGATCAGGTTTACGGCAATGGTCGGGGCGATAGGATTCGAACCTACGACCCCTGGACCCCGAGACCAGTGCGCTACCAGACTGCGCCACGCCCCGACACATTGCCGGTGCTGCGCCTAGCGGCGCCCCGAGCCCCGATCAAGGAAAAACCCGCACGATGCGCGATCGGCCGTTGCGTGAAATCAGACCGGGGTGCGGGCGGCGAGCATCGCGTCGATCGCGGTGAACTTCTCGCGCGGCGCGCCGGTGCGGGCGTGCGCGACCTCGGCCTCGTCGATCCGCTGCCAATCGCGAAACGTCACCACATCGACGCTCCGTGCCGCGAACAACGCATCCAGGCCCGCGCGGCCGCGCTTCGACGAGCCTGTGGCGGTATCGCTGGCGATATGCTCGGCGATCAGAAAACCGTCTGGCCGATTGGTGCCGATCGTGCCGGTCGGGCCCCGCCGCGCCCAGCCGACCGCATAGAGCCCGGGCCCGATGCGGCCGTCGACATTGGCGAACCGGCCGAGCCGATCGTCATAGGGCACTTCGTCGAGCGGGGGCGTGCGGTAGCCGATGCAACTGACCACCAGCCCCGCCGGGATGGCGTAGGTCTCGCCGGTGCCGATCGCGCGACCGTCCTCGATCCGGGTGCGCTCGACGATCACGCGTTCGACCCTGCCGTCGCCTTCGATGCGGACCGGCATGGCGAAGAAATCGAATTCGATCCTGATCGGCTTGTCGGCGGGCGCCGCTGCAAACCCGCGGAGCAGCGCGACCGACTTGCGCAGTCCGGGATCCAGCGTGGCGTCGAGCTCGATCGGCGGCAGGTCGGCGGGATCGACGCGGGGGGTGGCGCGCGCGAGATGCGCCAGTTCGCCGAGTTCCTTGGGCGTCATCGCGATCTCGTGCGGGCCGCGCCGTGCGAGCACGGTGACGGTATCGATCCGGTGATCGTCGAGGTGCGTCAGCGCGTGGCCGACGATGTCGGAGCCGGTGAATTCGGCGCCGGTCTTGGCGAGGATGCGGGCGACGTCGAGCGCGACGTTGCCGGCGCCGACGACGACTGCGCCCGGACCGTGGAGCGGCGGCGCGAGGCCGGCGAAATCGGGATGGCCGTTATACCAGCCGACGAAGGCTGCCGATCCGATCACGCCGGGCAGATCATCGCCAGGGACGCCGAGCGCGCGATCGTGCGGCGCGCCGGTCGCGAGGACCACCGCGTCGTACAGGTCGAGCAGCTCGGGAATGGTCACGTCGGTGCCGACCGTGACGTTGCCGACGAACCGGACATTGTCGCTCAGCGCGGTCGCTTCGTAGCGGCGGCTGACGCCCTTGATCGACTGGTGATCGGGGGCGACCCCGGTGCGGATCAGGCCGTAAGGCACCGGCAGGCGATCGACGATATCGATCCGGACGCCGTCGCCGAACTGCTTCTGACACCCTTCCGCGGTGTAGTATCCCGCCGGGCCCGACCCGATCACCGCGACGTGGCGCATCGATGCTCTCCTGTATCGCGGCGGACGATAGGCGGGGGCGGAGCGGCGTGAAAGCCCCGCGGCGTTCTGCGGGCTTTACCGCCGCGCCAGTCCTGCTAGGCGCGCGGCGTGGCTTGGATTGAAGCGTTCGCCTTCGCACTCGGCGTGATCAACGTGACGCTCGTGGTCCGGCGCAGCGTCTGGAACTATCCGTTCGCGCTTGCGATGGTGTCGCTCTACGCGGCGGTATTCTGGGATGCGCGCCTGTACAGCGACACGCTGCTCCAGGGGTTCTTCTTCGTCGTCAATCTCTACGGGTGGCGGCTCTGGACCGCGGCGCGGGCGGATGCGGGCGACATCGTCGTGGAAACGATGTCGCCGGCAGCGCGGAGCGGCTGGGCGACGATGTGCCTGGTCGGCGCGCTCGGCTGGGGTGCGACGATGGCTCGTTTCACGGACGCTTCGCTGCCGTGGTGGGATGCGGGGATCGCGGTGACCAGCGTCGTGGCGCAGATCCTTCTCGCCCGGCGCAAGCTGGAGAACTGGATCCTGTGGATCGGGGTCGATGTCGCGTCGATCGGCTTGTACGCGGCAAAGGGATTGTGGCTGACAATGGTGCTCTACGGCGTGTTCCTGATACTGGCGATCTGGGGTTTGGTGGACTGGCGCGCGACGCGGGCGCGGCAGCGGCCGGTGGCGGCGTGATGCTGCGCTCGATCTGCCTCCACGGCCCGGAAAGCACCGGCAAGTCGACGATCGCGCCGCAGCTCGCCAAGCATTTCGACAGCACCTGCATCGCGGAGTTCGGCCGGACCTATTGCGAGGCGTTCGGCACCGATCTGGCGATGGCGGACCTCGTCGCGATCGCGCGGTCGCACGACGCCAAGGTCAAGGCCGCGCTGGCGGACCGGAACTACCCGGTGATCCTCGACACCGATCCGCTGATGACCGCGGTGTGGGCCGACATGCTGTTCGGCCGCCGCGACCCGTGGTTCGCGCACTGGAACGATACCGCCGACCTCTATCTGTTGTTCGACATCGACCTGCCCTGGGAGGATGACGGAACGCGGATGTTCGGCAGCGAGGCGGACCGCCGACGCTTTTTCGAGCTGTCGCGGTCCGAACTCGAGCGGCGCGGGGTGCCCTGGCGGCTGATCAGCGGCGAGGGCGACGCGCGGTGGATGGCGGTGCTGGCCGCGATCGACTCGGCCTGAGCCGAGTCGACGGTGCCGTTCCTGCGGAACGCGGCATCACTGCGACGGCGCGAGCCTGGTGTTGAGGACCCAGCCGACATTGTCGTTCTCGTCGGCGACCTCCCACCACAGGCCGGTCTTCTTGTCGGTCGGGAACACGATCGAGCCCGCCGGCAGCGTGCGGATGATCTTGCCGCCCGCCGCCGCGGTGGCGCGCATTGCGACCGGACCCTGCGCGGTGAAGCTCTTGGTGGGGGCCGCCTGCGCGGTGCCGGCGTCGCCGGGGCGGACCAGGCCGAGGCTGTCGACCATCTTGGCATAGGCCTGGATGAAGGACAGCGTCACGATCCGGCCGATATCGGTGTTGTCATAGCCGCCGCCGACCGCGCCGCCGACCGCGAGGAAGCCGCCGCCGCCAAAGCTGAGGTTGCTCTTGGCGGCATAGCCTTCCTCGACCGCGATCGTCTCGGTGGTGCGCACATTGGTGAGCGAGAGGAGGGTGTTCGCCTCCATCTTCTTGCTCTTGAGGCCGCCGAGCAGCCCGCCGAAGCGGCCGCCGACCAGTCCGCCGATCCCCGCGGCCGCGCCCGAGCCACTGACGTTGCTGTTGGCGCCCTGGATCTCGGCGACGAGCACATAGTCGGCGGCCTTGATCTGGTTCTGGCCGACGTTGGAACGGCGCTGGAGCCCGAGATTGCCGCCGATGTTGCGTTCGAGCTGCGCGGCGTTGAGGCCGGTGCCGCGATCGACGAGATTGAAACAGCCCGAGCGCTGGACGAGGACACGGAGCAGCTTCTGCGGTGGCGCGAGGCTGTTCTGGGTCCAGCCCGACGGATCGTCGCCGTCCGCGATCGACAGCGTGCCGAGCTTGCGGGTGCATTTCGGCACGTCGGCGACGGCCTGCTGCTGCATCTGCTGGCCCTTGGAGGGGCGAGCCTGCGCGCTGGCGGCGGTCGGCGACGCCGCGGCGAGGAGCCCCATCGTGGCGAAGAGTGCGGTGTAGTTCATGCTTGGGGCCCCCCGTATGTCGATTTCGTCCAACGTAGATCAGGTGGAGATGACAGGGATAGGACCGATGCGTCGTTTTTTTCTCCGGCGCCCCGGACTGGATCCGGGGTCCACTATGCCGCGTGATCGTCCGCCATGCCGAGCGGTGACGGAAGCCGCCTGGTGGATCCCGGAACGAGTCCGGGACGACGACGATCTATGGTGCCCCCTTTGGCATCGCACGCTTGCACTGCTAGGGCGCGCGAATGACGCCGCTCGATCGCATCCGCAATTTCTCCATCATCGCCCATATCGACCATGGAAAGTCGACCCTCGCCGACCGGCTGATCCAGCAGACCGGCGGGCTGACCGAACGCGAAATGTCCGAGCAGGTGCTCGACAACATGGACATCGAGAAGGAGCGCGGGATCACCATCAAGGCGCAGACCGTGCGCCTCGCCTACAAGGCGGATGACGGGCTCGATTACGTGCTCAACCTGATGGACACGCCGGGGCATGTCGATTTCGCGTACGAAGTGTCGCGCAGCCTCGCGGCATGCGAGGGCGCGCTCCTGGTGGTCGACGCCGCGCAGGGTGTGGAGGCGCAGACGCTCGCGAACGTCTACCAGTCGATCGAGCATGATCACGAGATCGTGCCGGTGATCAACAAGATCGATCTGCCCGCCGCGGAGCCCGAAAAGGTGCGCAAGGAAATCGAGGACGTGATCGGGATCGACGCGTCGGGCGCGGTGCTGGCGAGCGCAAAAGCGGGGATCGGGATCGCCGAGATCCTGGAAGCCATCGTCACCAAGATCCCAGCGCCGAAGGGCGACATCGATGCGCCGCTGAAGGCGATGCTGGTCGACAGCTGGTACGATCCGTACCTCGGCGTCGTCATTCTCGTCCGCGTCATCGACGGGGTGATGAAGAAGGGACAGCAGATCAAGTTCATGAACGCGGGCACGACGCATCTCGTCGACCGCGTCGGCTGTTTCCGCCCCAAGATCGAGCAGCTCAACGATCTCGGCCCGGGCGAGATCGGCTTCATCACCGCGCAGATCAAGGACGTCGCGCAGGCGCGGGTCGGCGACACGCTGACCGACGCGAGGCGGCCGGCGCTACAGGCACTGGAGGGCTTCAAGGAGGTCCAGCCGGTGGTGTTCTGCGGGCTGTTCCCGGTCGACGCCAACGACTTCGAGAAGCTGCGCGAGTCGATCAGCAAGCTCAGGCTGAACGATGCCAGCTTCTCGTTCGAGATGGAAACCTCCGCGGCGCTCGGGTTCGGGTTCCGCTGCGGGTTTCTCGGGCTGCTTCACCTCGAGATCATCCAGGAGCGGCTGACCCGCGAATATGACCTCGACCTGATCACCACCGCACCGTCGGTGGTGTACCAGATCGAACTGGCGCACGCGAACGGCCATATCGAGCTGCACAACCCTGCGGACATGCCCGATCCCAACGCGATCACGTCGATCGCGGAGCCCTGGATCGAGGCGACGATCTACGTGCCCGACGAGTATCTCGGCTCGATCCTGAAGCTCTGCCAGGATCGGCGCGGGATCCAGAAGAACCTGACCTATGTGGGCGGGCGGGCGCAGGCAACCTACGAGCTGCCGCTCAATGAGGTGGTGTTCGACTTCTACGACCGG
>DATLME010000334.1:0-4545 GCA_035537395.1 Sphingomonas sp.
CCCATCGCGTACTGATTGTTCTCGATCACGTAGATCACCGGCAGCTTCCACAGCTCGGCCATATTGAAGCTTTCGTAGACCTGGCCCTGGTTCGACGCGCCGTCGCCGAAATAGGCGAGGCAGACTCCGCCGTCGCCCTTGTACTTGTGGCTGAAGCCGAGCCCGGTGCCGAGCGACACCTGCGCGCCGACGATGCCGTGCCCGCCGTAGAATTTATGCTCGACGCTGAACATGTGCATCGAGCCGCCCTTGCCCTTCGAGATGCCGGCCGCACGCCCGGTAAGCTCGGCCATCACGTCCTTGGGCGGGATCCCGCACAGCAGCATGTGGCCGTGATCGCGATAGCCGGTGATCACGCTGTCCTTGTCCGACAGCGCCGAGTGCAGGCCGACCGCGACCGCTTCCTGGCCGATATAGAGATGGCAGAAGCCGCCGATCAGGCCGAGGCCGTAGAGCTGGCCCGCCTTCTCCTCGAAGCGGCGGATCAGCAGCATCTCCTTGTAGAAGTCGATCAGTTCGTCGCGGGTCGCCTGATAGGGCTTGGGCTCGGACGGCCGTTCGCGATTGGGAATGGGGGGCTCGGCGATGGTAGCGGGGGCTTTGGCCACGAATAAACCTCGAAGGTCCTGGGGAGGAGCGCTGCCTATAGGCCCGCAAGGGCGCGAACATCAATTGTTCTAGCTGGAGCACCGCGCTTCGTCGCCCCCAAGCAAGGCTTGTTGCCCTGTTGCCTCGTGCCCGACTAAAGGCGCGAACGATGGACAAGCACCAGCATCCCTTCCGGATCGCCAATTTCCGCGCTTATTTCGCCGCCCGCTTCGCGATGACGCTGGCGCAGAACGCGATGATCATCGTCATCGGCTGGCAGACCTATACGATCGCGCGCCAGACGATGTCGCCGAGCGCGGCGGCGGCGCAGCTCGGGCTGATCGGTCTGCTCCAGTTCGTGCCGCTGTTCCTGACGACGCCGGTCACGGGGCTGGTCGCCGACCGGTTCGACCGGCGCTGGATCGCGCGGCTGACGGTCGCGCTGCAGGTCGCATGCGCGCTCACGCTGGCGTTGGTGACGCAGGCGGGCGCGATGACGCTGCCGGTGCTGTTCTCGATCGCGGTGTTGCTCGGGATCGCTCGCGCTTTCTCAGGGCCGGCGTTTTCGGCACTGGCGCCGAACCTGGTCCCGCCGGAGGTCTTGCCGACGGCGATCGCGCTGTCGTCGATATCGTGGCAGGTCGGGACGATCATCGGTCCCGCGGTCGGCGGCTATGCCTATGCGCAGACGCCCTCGGCCGCGTATTTCGTCGCGACCGCACTGTTCGTGGTCGCATTGCTTGCGCTGTTTCTGATCGGCAAGGTGCCGCGCGCGAACCCGGTCGGCCGGGCGAAGCCGTTGCGCGCGATCGCGGACGGCATGGCCTATGTGTGGCAGAACAAGCTGGTGCTGGGCACGATCACGCTGGATCTGTTCGCGGTGTTCCTCGCCGGCACCAGCGCGCTGCTGCCGATCTACGCGCACGACATTCTGAAGGTCGGCCCGACCGGGCTCAGCGAACTCGCCGCCGCGCCCGCGGTCGGCGCGGCGCTCGTCGCGCTGCTGTTCGCGTTTCGGCCGCTCAAGCACAATGTCGGGCCCAAGATGCTGGTGTCGGTGCTGATCTACGGCGGCGCGACGATCGCCTTCGGACTGTCGACCTCGATGCCGCTGAGCCTGATCGCGCTCGCGATCGCCGGGGCGGCGGACATGTTCTCGGTCTATATCCGTCAGTCGCTGATCCAGCTTCACACACCCGACGAGATGCGCGGACGGGTCGGCGCGGTATCGCAGCTGACGATCTCGGCCTCCAACGAACTCGGCGAGGCCGAGTCGGGCTTCCTCGCCGCGGGGTTCGGGCCGGTCGGTGCCGTCCTGATCGGTGGTGGCGGCGCGGTGATCGTCACCATATTATGGACCTTCCTGTTCCCCTCGATCCGCCGCGCCCGGAGCTTCGACCCGCCTGCAACGTTGATCGACCCTGCGCCCCAGCAACCGGAGACCGCACGATGAAAGCCAGCACCATCCTCGATACGATCGGCAACACGCCGCACATCCGGCTGTCCCGGCTGTTTCCGGATTCGGAAGTCTGGGTGAAATCCGAGCGCGCCAACCCCGGCGGGTCGATCAAGGATCGCATCGCGCTCGCCATGATCGAGGCGGCGGAAAGGGACGGCAGCCTCAAGCCCGGCGGCACGATCATCGAGCCGACCAGCGGCAACACCGGAGTCGGGCTGGCGATGGTCGCGGCGGTCAAGGGCTACAAGCTGGTGCTGGTGATGCCCGAAAGCATGTCGCTCGAACGCCGCCGCCTTATGCTCGCCTATGGCGCGACCTTCGACCTGACCCCGCGCGAGAAGGGCATGAAGGGGTCGATCGAACGCGCGCTCGAGCTGGTCGAGCAGACCCCGAACAGCTGGATGCCGCAACAGTTCGAGAACCCTGCGAACATCGAGGTCCATGTCCGTACCACTGCACAGGAAATCCTCGCCGACTTCGCGGATACGCCGATCGACGTGCTGATCACCGGGGTGGGCACGGGCGGCCATATCACCGGAGTCGCCGAAACCCTCAAGCAGACCTGGCCCTCGCTGCAGGTGTTCGCGGTCGAGCCCGCCGCCTCGCCGGTGATCGCGGGCGGCCAGCCGGGGCCGCACCCGATCCAGGGAATCGGCGCCGGGTTCATCCCCCGCAATCTCCACACCCAAGCGCTCGATGGGGTGATCGAGGTCGACGCTGCGGTGGCGAAGGACATGGCACGCCGGTCCGCGACCGAGGAGGGGATCCTCGTCGGCATCAGCTCGGGCGCGACGCTCGCCGCGATCCTGCAGAAGCTGCCCGACCTGCCCGACAATGTCCGGGTGCTGGGCTTCAACTACGACACCGGCGAGCGGTATCTCTCGGTCCCGGACTTCCTGCCCGAACAGTGAACGATCTCGCCAAGGCGCGCATCCCGGGGGGCCTGCGCGCGATCCTCTTCGGTATCGCCGGCGTCGCGGTCGCGCTGCCGGCATTCGTCGTCACCCACGCGCCGGCCGTGCCGCATCAGGTGCGCATCCCGCAGCTACACCGGCGGATCGTCCCGCAGGCGGAACTGCCGCCGGTCGAACCGGTCGAGTTCGTCGCGCTCTCGCCGACCGATGCACGCAGCTACAACGACGCGGTACCGTTCTCGACCGAGCCCAACCCGGCGGCACGACCGCTTCGCTTCGCCGGCGGCCTCGAGGACCGCACCCGCGCAACCGACTGTCTCGCCGCGGCGGTGCTCTACGAAGCGGGCGACGACGCGCGCGGCGAACGCGCGGTGGCGCAGGTGGTGCTCAACCGGCTGCGACACCCTGCCTTTCCCAAGACGGTATGCGGCGTCGTGTTCGAAGGCTCGGAGCGATCGACCGGCTGCCAGTTCAGCTTCACCTGCGACGGCGCGGTGGCGCGGTGGAAGCCGTCGGAGGCGGGGTGGCGCCGCGCGCGCGAGATCGCGACCGCGGCGCTTTCGGGTTCAGTCTACAAGCCGGTCGGCCACGCGACCCACTATCATACCGATTGGGTGGTGCCCTATTGGCAGTCGAGCCTCGAAAAGGTCGCCGCGGTCCACACGCATCTGTTCTTCCGCTGGTCGGGCTGGTGGGGCACGCCGCCCGCATTCGATCGCCGCTGGACCCCGAGCGAACCGGTGATCGCGCAGCTTGCCTCGATCTCCGACGCGCACCGGATGGGCGCGGCGCTGGGCGAAGCCGATGCGGCGCTTGCCGCGGCGGCGCTGGCCACCGGCGAGGAGGCCCCTGCGCTCGCGAGCGACCCCAACAGCTTTCTCGTGACCCTGCCTGCGAACGAGATCGCCGAAAATTTCCCCAGGCTTGCCGACGAGGCGTGCGGCGATCGACCGTTGTGCAAATTCTCTGCGTGGAGCGACCGCGCCAAGACCCCGGTCACGTTGCCGCTTGAACCGGCGCAGATCGCGTCGATGACGTTCAGCTACCTGCGCGATCGTACGATCGGCTATCAGAAGGCGCTGTGGAACTGCCAGCAGATCAAACGGCGCGATCCGGCGCAGTGCATGAAGGTCCAAGTGTTCGTGACCGCGGCGCCGACGGCGGCGGTGCCGGTCGCGGGGCCGGGCGCGCCGGCAGATCTGGGCGGGGTCCGGCGCGCGGCACCAGGGAGCGGCGGCACTGCGAAACCCGCCACTGCCTCACCATCAAAGATCAGCCCGCCTGTGTCTACTACCCCGGCGAAGGCCGGGGCCCAGCTGGGCAACCCCGACTGACTGGCGACCGCGCGCGGTTACATCCGCTATCCCGACTGGGACCCGGCCTTCGCCCGGGCTAGCGGGTGTTCGGCAGGAAGCGTGAACTACCCCCCCAACCTCAACCCGCCAAAAACATCTCCGGCGGCAGCGCCATCAGCGACTCCGCGCCGCCCTCGATCTTGCGGCGCAGCGCGCCGGTCTCGGGGATGATCCGCTCCGCAAAGAAACGCGCGGTCACCAGCTTGGCGTCGAGGAACGCGGTGCCGAA
>DATLME010000335.1:0-16195 GCA_035537395.1 Sphingomonas sp.
GCTGGGTTGGTCTCCCATACCACCGGAGGGCCCCCGCCGGTTGCAACCGCGATCCGCGCGATCAGGCGCCCCAGGATGCCGTGGCCGATAACCAGGTCGGGCACGCCGCCGGCCGCAATCGCGTGGTGCGCCGTGGCGGCGAGCGCGAGCAGGATGCCGTCACGCCCGAGCGTTTCGCTGATCGGGATCGCGCGCGCTTGCGGCAAGTGAACGCGCCGCGCGGTACCGCCGAACAGGCCACGGGCGTCTGCGAAGCAAGTGGCGCCGGGCACGAACACCCATTCGCCGATCCGCCCCCGTGCATTGACGCCGGCATCGACGATCCGGCCGATCGATTCATATCCCGGGACCAGCGGGTAACCCATGCCGGGAAAGCTCGGCATGCGGCCGGTCCACAGCAGCTTTTCGGTGCCCGAGGAAATGCCGCTCCAATCGATGTCGATCGCGACATCGTCGTCGGTCATGGGAAAGAGCGTGAGCGATCGTAGCGATAGCCGTTCCGGCGCCTCCAACAAGACCGCTACCGCGCTCACATCCGTTACCTCCGCGACCGATCCACTGGTACGTCGCAGTCGTCACATTAGGTTGACATCAATTGTTGTCAACTTGTTTGGACAGTGGCCGTCGTTTCGCAACGATCACGCTAGTTGTTATCGGCATGCCCGTGCGCAAGCGCCGTATCCGCACGAACCCTGCTTCGCGCAGCATCGCCTCTATGTCGGCGCCGCTGCGGGGCCGGCCCGATCCCATCGCCAGCAGATAGAAACCGAAATAGGCGTGACCGACCGGCTCGGCGCCACGTGTTTCCGCCATCGGCTCGGCGATGAACACGGTGCCGCCAGGCGGCAATGCGTCGTGGATATTGCGCAGCAATGCCAATGCCGGAGCATCGTCATGGTCGTGCAGGACCCGGACCAGCGAGATGATGTCGAAGCCGCACGGCAGCGAGTCGGCCAGGAAATCGCCGCCGAATGTCGTCGCTCTACCGCCGAGTCCCAGCGAGTCGAACCGCTTGCGCGCCCGTTCCGCGACGGCGGGCAGATCGAACAGGGCGAGCTCGATCGACGGGTGACGAGTGCCCAGCGCCGTCAGGAACGCCCCCTCCCCGCCGCCGACGTCGAGCAGTCGGCGGTGTCGCTCGAACCGATAGGCATCGATCGCCTGGGTGGCGATCATTGGCTGGGAGGCTGCCATCAGCGTCGAATAATCGGCGACCGCCGCGGCGTCGCCCGTGCCGCCCGCCTCGGCATAGCGCCACAATCCTGACAGCGCCCCACCGCCCCCGCCGCGCCGGAGCAGCGCAACCGGATCGGCAAGATCGGCATAGAGCAGGCGGTGGTGCGCGACCAACTCGGCCAGCCCGCGATTGCCGCGCAGGGCGGCGCCGCCGACATCCAGCACCCAATGGGCTCCCAGCGTCTCGACGAGACCCAGGCTCGCCGCCGCCCGCAACAGACGCTCGGCACCGGCAACCGGCAGATCGATCCGCGCCGCGATCTCGGCAGCTTGCTGCGGGCCGTCGGCGAGCACCTCGAAGAGCCCGGTTTCGACGCATGCAGCCAGGATCTGCGAATAGGTGAAGCCGGCGACAAGATCGAACAACGCCCGTGCGTGGCGATGCGCGATCCGGCGCGATGGCGGGAAGCGCACCGCCATCCTTTGGAAGCGGGGAGACGACAATAAGCGGTTTCGGAAGCCGATCCATCGCCCCCTCAATCCGAATTCGGTGTGCTTGGACAAAATCATGCGTCCAGTTTAGTGGACACATGCTAGTGTGAGGTCAATCGAACGAGCGGGGGGCGCGGATGCGGGACGAGCGCGTGGTGGTGATCGGGGCGGGGGTTGGCGGGCTCGTCAGCGCCGCCCTGCTCGCCGCGCGCGGTTGCGACGTCACGCTGGTCGAGGCGGCAGCAGGTCCCGGTGGCAAGCTGCGCGCGGTGATGGTCGATGGCGAGGCGATCGATGGCGGGCCGACCGTTTTCACGATGCGCGACGTGTTCGACGACATCTTCGCCGCGTGCGGAAGCAGCCTGAGCGATCACCTGACGATGCGCCCCGCGGTGACGCTCGCCCGCCATGCCTGGGGCGCCGACCGCCTCGACCTGTTCGCGGATCCGGCGGCGAGCGAGGCCGCGATCGGCGAATTCGCCGGCCCGGGTGAGGCGCGCGGATATCGTGCCTTCCGCGCTGAAGCACGGCGGCTGTTCGAAGCGCTGGACCGGCCATTCCTCCGCAATTCGAAGACCGACCCGATCACGCTGGGCTGGCGCATGGGCGCACGGCGGTTGCCCGACTATCTGAACCTTGGCGCCTATACCTCGATGTGGCGCGCGCTCGGCGGCTATTTCAACGATCCGCGGCTGCAGCAATTATTCGGTCGCTACGCAACCTATGGCGGCTCCTCGCCCTTCGCCTGCCCCGCGACGCTGATGCTGATCGCGCATGTCGAGGCGAGCGGGGTGTGGCTGATCGATGGCGGCATGCACCGGCTTGCGGTCGCGCTCGAAGCACTCGCTGGTCGCTGTGGCGTGCAGTTTCGCTATCACGCGCCCGTTGCCGAGATCCTGGTCGAGCGCGGCCGGGCAGCAGGCGTGGTGCTTGCCACCGGAGAGCGCCTGGCGGCGACGTCGGTGGTGTGTAATGCCGATCCCGCGGCCGTCGCTTCGGGCAGGTTCGGCCCCGCGGTCCGCCGAGCGGTCGCCCCGATGCCGGCGGCACGGCGGTCGCTGAGCGCGATGGTGTGGACCGCGCGTGCCAAGGTCACCGGCTTTCCGCTCGGCCGCCACAACGTGTTCTTCTCGCAGGACTATCCCGCAGAGTTCGCCGCGCTCGCCGCCGGTCGGCTTGCCGCCGGACCCAGCGTCTATGTCTGCGCGCAGGATCGGGACGACGGCGGCGTCGCTCCCGCTGGCCACGAACGGTTGCAGATCATCGTCAACGCGCCCGCCGACGGCGACGGCACCCCCCTTAGCTCAGCGGAGATCGACACATGCAGGGAGCATATGCTGGACAGCGTTTCGCGGGCGGGACTTTCGCTCGAGATGGCGCCCTCGACGATGCTGACGACGCCGAACGACTTCGAACGTCTCTTTCCGTCGACGGGTGGAGCCCTTTATGGACCGGTCTCGCACGGGTGGGCGGCCGCCTTCCGCCGGCAAGGCAGCCGGACAGCGATCCCTGGGCTCTACTGCGCGGGCGGGAGCACGCACCCAGGCGCGGGCGTCCCGATGGCGGCGCTTTCCGGCCGGCTAGCCGTCGATTGCCTGCTCAAGGACCGCGCTTCGACGTCATGGTTCAGCCGAACGGCTATGCCTGGTGGTATATCGACGCGACCAGCGCGGACGGCGCTTACGGGCTGACGATCATCGCCTTCGTCGGCAGCGTGTTTTCGCCCTACTACAAGCTGAGCGGTCGCCGACGCCCCGACAATCACTGCGCGATCAACGTGTCGCTCAGCGGCCCGCGCGGCAGCGCCTGGGCGATGACCGAGCGCGGCGCCGCCCGCGTCGATCGGGGTCGCGACCATTTCGCGGTCGGCCCGAGTGCGATGCGATGGGACGGCGACTCGCTGGTGATCGACATCGCCGAAATTTCCGCGCCGCTGCCGTACAAGGTACGTGGAACGGTGCGCGTAACGCCGGAGATGATCGGCACCACCGCGTTCGCGCTCGATCCGGCGGGACGCCACCGCTGGCACCCGGTCGCACCCCGCGCGCGGGTCGAGGTGGCGATGACGCACCCCGGTGTCGCATGGTCGGGGGACGGCTATTTCGATTCGAATTTCGGCGACGAGCCGCTCGAGGACGGGTTCGACGACTGGCACTGGTCGCGCGCGCATCTGAAGACCGACGTCGCGGTGCTGTACGAAGGGCGTCGACGCGACGGCGCGCCGTTCGATCTGGCGCTGAAGTTCGACCGGCAGGGGCGCTGGCACGACGTCGTGCAGCCCGCACCGGCGAAGCTGCCGCGCACCGGCTGGCTGGTGAAGCGCGCGACCCGCGCCGATGCAGGCCATGCTCCGCGCGTCATCAAGACGTGGATCGACGCGCCGTTCTACGCGCGCACGGCACTGGCGACACGGCTGTTCGGCGAGGAGTGCCAAGCGGTCCATGAAAGCCTGTCGCTCGGGCGTTTCCGCTCACCGATCGTCCAGTCGATGCTCCCCTACCGAATGCCGCGGGCCTTCTGGTGAATCGGCCTTCGCGGCCTTGTCCCGCGCTATCTCGCGATTGATCGAGACGAGCTGCCAGATACCGAACGCGAGCGCCGGAATGCCCGCGATCGCAAGGTCCAGCAGACTGAACAGGCTGCCGCTCACGTTCGATCCTCCATGAAGGCGCGGATCGCTGCTGCTACCGGGCCAGGTTGCTCCTCATGCGCCAGATGACCGAGTCCGGCCAGCGGCGACACTGTTGCACCTCGGACCGTCAAGGCCGCCTCCCGTGCGTTGGCGAGTGGAATTGCCGCATCAGCGTCGCCGTGGATCAGCAGCAGCGGAACGCGCAGCCGCGGCAGGTCGCGCTTCAGCACGTCCAGGTCCCACGCTGCCATCATCGTGATCGCACCCGCGCAATGCCCCGATCTCGCGAACAGCGTCTGGTAATAACGCGCGCCCTCCGCATCGATCCGCGATCCCGTGCTGCGCGCCAGGAAGCGAGCCGTCTCTCCCGGCGTTCGAGCGAGCCGCGCGAACAGATGCGGCGCGAGCGGATTGACGAACAACAGCCGGGCAAGTGACGGAAACAGCTTCGCGCCCAACCCTGGAAAGGGCAACAGCGCCGCCGAAAGTCCGATCAACGCACCGGGGTCGGCCACGCCGTCCAGCACCATTCGCGCGCCGATCGCCGCTCCTGCCGAATGCCCGACGATGCCGCGCGGGTGTACGTCGAGCGTGCGGATCAATCCGCCCACCGCGCGCGCCATGGCGGGCATCGCCATCCCGCCCGCCGGACGCCCGGTCGTGAAGCCGTGGCCGGGCAGGTCGGGCGCGACGATCGTGAAGGTCTGCGCGAGCAATGGCGCCAGCGCCCGCCAGCTATGCGTCGCGGCGCCCGTGCCGTGTAGCAGCAGCAGCACCGGGCCGGTTCCCATCACCTGCACATGCCAGCGAAGGCCATCGGCATCGACGAAGCGGCTGTGCTCGCGATTGGGCCAGTCGCGGCCCTCCACCGACCAGCGCGCCGCCGACGTCACCCGCGCTGCACTGCGCTGACGGCGGCATGCATCGCCGCCGCGTCGGCACGCGGTAGCGCCAGATAGCGGGCGCGCATGGCGCTTGCGAGCGCCGCGCCTTCGGGGCGGGGTCGCGCCGATATGTCGACAAACGCAGCGGCGATTCCCGCCTCGCCGATCGCCTTGGCGGCGGCGAAAGCGTCTGCCTCGGCTCGTGCGCGTACGGCGCTGCCGTCGGCGGCGATGTTGCCGCGTCCATCGGTCAGCATGACGATGAACGGCGTACGCCCGCGCCCGCGTGCGGATTCTGCCAGTTCGCGCGCGGCGTTCAACCCCGCCGCGAGCGGGGTACCGCCGCCGCCGGGCAGTTCGGCAAGCGACCGCCGCGCCCGCGCCAGCGACCTTGTCGGCGGCAGCAGCAGCTCGGCCGAGCTTCCGCGAAATGCCACGAGCGCGACCTGCGCCCGCTTCACATAGGCTTCGGCAAGCAGCAGCTCTACCGCACCCTTCGCCTCGGCAAGCCGGGCCAGCGCCGAGGAACCCGACGCATCCACGGCGAAGATCGTCACCGCTTCGGCGCGCGATTCGAACCGGCGGATGCGCAGGTCGTCGCGACGGATGCTCACCCGGCCATCGCCGCCGCGCAGCTTCTGCCACGGGGCCGCCGCGCGCAGTGTGTCGATCAGGCTCAGCCGCAGCCCGCCGCCGGGCACGCCGGCGCGCGCGCCCATCGGTCGGCCGCGCGCTGCCGACTTACGCCGCTCACCCGCGCCGCTTGCCCGCGTGATCTTGCGGCCGCGACCGGCGGCGATCCGCGCCAGCACGTCCTTGGGTAGGGTCGCGAGCGCCGCCGCAAGCACGACATCCTCGAGCGGTCCCGGCTCGCTGCGCTCGTCGTCGCCCCCGTCCGAGTCCGGCGGCGGGGGTGGATCCTGTTCCGCTGCGGGCTCTTCAGCCTGCGCCGGGATGCGCGTGGCGCGCGGCCCCAGGACCAGTCGCGCTGCCAAGGTCATGTCCTCTTCGCCAATCGCGTCGCGACCGGCGGCGCGCGCGGCAGCCCGCGCTGCCCGCATCGCGAACAGGGGAGCGCGGATCGAGTCGATACCCAACGCAGCGGCGGTTGCGGCGAGCGCGGTCAACACGTCCTCACCGGCACGGAGTAGAGCTCCGGTCACGGGCTGGTGGAGAGGGCTCTCCTCGGACGACATCGGCTGCGCCTCGCCCGCTCGACCGTTGGGCGCGCCCCTTTCCCGTGCGGAGGAAGATCGAGAAAGATCGATCCAGAATGCCAGGCGCTCGGCCAGGGCCGGCGGCGCGCGCTCGTCGGGTTCGGCGCCGTCGTCCAATGCTACCGTTACGAACCGCGCGCCCGCACGCAGCGCCGCGCCGTCGCGCTCGACCACCAGTTCGCCCGTGTCGATCACCGCCGCCAGCCGCCCGGCAAGTGCGTCGGACAATCTTTCCGCCATCGGCACCACCAGGACCCCACCATCAGCTTCGGCCAGCAGCCCGGTACGAGTCACCGCGCGCCCAAGCGCCAGCGTCGCGGTCAGGTCAATCCCACCGAGCAGGCGGTCGTCGTCGATATGCGCCGGCATCCGTCGCAGCGGTGCATCAGTCGGCAAGCCATCACGCAGCGCACCGATCACCATGTCGCGCGAGTAGTCGCCACCGCGCAGGATCATGCCGCCAAGCCCGGGATCGATGGCGCACAGGCGGGCCGCGATCAGCGCGTCGGCGAAAGCATCAGGCGCATGCCCATCAGGCGCGATCACGCCGCCTGGTCCAGGCCCAATTCCTCCAACGCACGCTCGACCCTCACGGTCGATCCGGTTTCGTCCAGGACGTTGCGGCGGAGGCGGTGGCGCAGCGCCATCGGTGCGACCGTGGCGATGTGGTCGACCGTCGCAACCCCGACGCCATCCAGCGCCGCCAGCGCGCGCGCCGCGCGCATCAGCGTCAATTCGCCGCGCAGGCCATCGGCGCCCACCGCCATGCACAGCCGCGAGGCGAAGATCAGCACCGCGTCCGGAACGACCACGCCGGCCAGCCCGGCCCGCCCGCGCGCGATGCGCTTCAAGGTCTTGCGCTCCGCGCGCTGCCACGTGTCGGCGAACGCAGCGGGTTCGCGTTCGAAAGCGTCACACCGTTTGAGGATTTCGACGCGCTGTTCCAACACCTGCGGCGTCCGCACCTCTACCGACAGGCCGAACCGGTCGAGCAATTGCGGTCGCAGCTCCCCCTCCTCGGGATTGCCGCTGCCGATCAGCACGAAGCGGGCCGGGTGCCGCACGCTCAGCCCCTCGCGCTCGACGACATTTTCGCCCGACGCGGCGACGTCGAGCAGCAGGTCGACGATATGATCCTCCAGCAGGTTCACCTCGTCGATGTACAGGAACCCGCCATTGGCGCGCGCGAGCAGCCCCGGCTCGAACGCCTTCACGCCCGCGCCCAGTGCCCGCTCGAGATCGAGCGCGCCCACCACCCGGTCCTCGGTCGCGCCCAGCGGCAGGTCGACGAACGGCACCGGGACGTTGCCCTTGCGCGGGCTGCCGTCCTGATATCCCGCATCGGCCGCAGCGATCGGCGGCAGCAACGCGGCGAGTGCGCGCACCGCGGTCGACTTGCCGGTCCCGCGATCGCCGAACACCATGACGCCGCCGATACGCGCATCGACCGCCGCGATCGTCAGCGCGCGCTTCATCTCGTCCTGACCGACGATTGCGGAAAAGGGAAAGGACACGCGCACGGCCTATGTGTATCATCGGTTGGACACTCTACAAGCCGGACGATGCCTTGCCCTCGACACCGATCATCATTGCGGTAGCCGTCGCCATCTTTCTCGGCGCGTTCGGCGGGCTGATGACGCCGATCGGCCCGTGGTACCGCAACCTGCGCAAGCCTTCGCTGCAGCCGCCAGACTGGCTGTTCGGCCCGGCATGGACGATCATCCTCGGGCTTGCCGCATGGTCGGCGGTGATCGCCTGGAACGCGGCGTCAGATGGGCAGGAACGAACCAGCGTCGTCATCCTGTTCGTGACGAATGCCGTGGCCCATGCGCTGTGGAGCCCGTTGTTCTTCCGGCTGCGTCGACCCGACTGGGCGCTGATCGAAGTCGTGTTTCTCTGGGGGTCGCTGGTCGCGCTGGTGGTCGGGCTGTGGCCCATCTCGCACCTGGCGAGCCTGTTGATCCTGCCCTATCTGCTCTGGGTGAGCTTCGCGACGTGGCTGAACTGGGCGATCGTCAGGCTCAATCGGCCGTTCGGGTGATCGCTCAGCGTTTGGGTTGCGCGGCGAGCATTGCCTGGAACTGATCGATCATTACCAGCCGTTCGGCGATGTCGACGCGGTACGGCGCCTCGGGTGGCGCCAGCGCCAGCGCGCGCAGCCAGGCGGTCTTCGCCGCAGGCAGGTCGCCGGCTTGTAGCAGCGCCATGCCGAGGAAGAACGGCGGCCCGGGGGCGGCCGGCGCAAGCTGCCACGCGCGGCGGAACGCGAACCGCGCCGCCGGCGACATCTGTCCGCCGTCATGCGCTGCAAGCGCTCCGCCCAGCCCCGTCCACAACGTCGCATCGTTCGGGGCGGCGCGGACCGCCCGAACCAGCGTCTCCACCGCAGCGGTCGTGTCGCCACGCTGCAATTGCCGGTCCGCGGTGGCCAGCACGCTGCGGCTCGCAACCGTGCCGGGCATGATCATCGCGCGGAAAGCGACCAGCCCGGGATCGACGTCGATCGCCCGCGCCTGCGCGCTGACCGGAGAGCCCGGCAGTCCGGCATGCTGCTGCACCGCATAGCCGCCGCCTCCCAGCAACAGCGCGGCGCCGGCCAACCAGGCATAGGCGCGCGGCAGGCCGATCAGGCGCAGGCCGATGAACGCGCCGATGCCGATCATGCCGAGGAGGACCCAGCCGATCAGCGGCTCTTCCTCTTGAAACTGCGTGCCACGACGAGCCCGCCGACTGCCAGCAACAGCAACGGCGCAATCCATAGCGGGGCGGTGACCGCGCTGAGCGGCGGATCGTAGGTGACATAGTCGCCGTAGCTGCGGATCAGCGAGCGCCTGACGCTGGCCGGACTTTCCCCCGCCGCGATCCGCGTCCGCACCAGCGACCGCATATCCCCGGCCATTTCGGCGTCGCTGTCGGCGATCGACTGACCCTGGCAGACGAGGCAGCGGAGCGTTTCCATCAGCTTGCGCGCGTTCGCCTCCTTTGCCGGATCGGCGATCTGGGTATTGGCGTAGCGGGCCGGCGGCAGCGTGGATTGCGCCAGCGCCGGGGCGGACCACCCTGTGCCCGCCAGCACCAGCCCGACGATCATCGCGATCGTCTTCACGACGTCGCCAGCTCGACACGCTGCACGCCGCGCCGCTCGCGCCGCAATCGACCAAGCAAAGACAGCGCGCCACCCAGCGCGATCAGGACGCCGCCAAGCCAGATCAACGTCACGAACGGTTTCCACCATAGCCGCAGCTGCCATCGCCCGCTCGCGTCCTGCTGGCCGAGCACGGCGTAGAGTTGCCCATCGAGCCGGGTCGCGATCGCCGACTCGCTGGTCACCATCGTCGGGTTGGCAAAAAAGCGGGACTGCGGGTGCAGATCGAACGCTGCGCCGGCGCCGCGCCGGACGCTCAACCTCGCCTCGAGCGCGGACCAGTTGTCGCCCGCCGTCGGGACCACCTCGCGCAGCGTGACGCCGAACGGCCCGACGCGCTGCACCTCGTCGATCCGCGTGGCGACCAGCGTCTCCTTGGTGAAGGCGCTGTCGCAGGCCATGCCGAACAGGCTCACCGCGATCCCGAGATGCCCGATCACCATGCCCCAGGTGAACAGCGGCGTTCGGCTCAGGGCGCGGCCCCACAACGGCGCGACGCTCGCCACCGCGACCCCGACGGCGAGCGCCAGCCCCAGCGTCGGCAACACGCCGATCTCGGGTGCGAGGATCAGTACCCCGGCCAGAACGACGGCCACCAGCGCGGCGGCGCCGATCGCCCCGCGACCCAGTGCCGCGCGCACGGTGTCGCGGCGCCAGCGCAGCAGCGGTCCGATCGCCAGCATCGCCACCAGCAACAGCGCGATCGGCCCGGCCGCGCGATTGAAGAACGGCGGGCCGACCGACAGCTGCACGTCGAACGACGCCGCGACGATCGGGTACAACGTGCCGATCAACACGACCGCGAGGATCACCGTCAGCAACAGATTGTTGATCACGAGCGCGCCCTCGCGGCTCACCGCCTCGAACGTCGTGCCGACGCGAACGGTACCGACCCGCGCCGCGAACAGCGCCAGTGCGCCGCCGATGTAGATCACCAGCAATGCCAGGATGAATGCACCGCGCTGCGGATCGACCGCAAAGGAATGGACGCTCGTCAGGATCCCCGATCGGACCAGGAACGTGCCCAGCATCGACATGCTGAACGCGACCACCGCCAGCATCACCGTCCACGCCCGCAGGCCATCACGCGTCGCCAGCACGGTAACCGAATGGAGCAGCGCCGTCGCTGCGAGCCACGGCATCAGCGAGGCATTCTCGACCGGATCCCAGAACCACCAGCCGCCCCAGCCGAGCTCGTAATATGCCCAGTAACTGCCCGCGGTGATCCCGAGCGTCAGGAAAACCCAGGCGCCGAGCACCCAGGGCCGCATCGCGCGCGCGAATGCCGGCCCGACGTCCCTTGTCACCATCGCGCCGACCGCGAAGCTGAAGGCGATCGAAATCCCGACATAGCCGAGGTAGAGCGTCGGCGGATGGAACGCGAGGCCGGGATCCTGAAGCAGCGGATTGAGTCCGTTGCCGTCCGCAGGCGCCGGATCGATCCGCGCGAACGGGTTCGAGGCGAAGAGCAGGAAGGCGTAGAAGCCCAGCGCGATTGCCGCCTGCGCGCCGAGCGTCGCCGTCAAGGTCGCGAGCGCAAGGCGTCGTTCGAACAGTGCGACGGCGGCGCCCGCCACGCCGAGCACGGTCACCCAGAGCAACATCGAGCCCTCGTGGTTCCCCCAGGCGCCCGCGAGTTTGTAGAGCCAGGGTTTCGCCGAGTGGCTGTTCTCGGCAACCAGCCGCACGCTCATGTCGGAACGGAGGAAAACCGCGATCAGCAGGGCCATCGCCAAGGCGGCGAGCATCCCCTGCACGACCGCAACGGCGCGGACCGCGCGTGCCGCCTCCGCCGAGCCGCGCACGATCCCGACGGTCGCGATCGCGAGTTGCAACAGCGCCAGCGCGCCCGCAAGCCAGATCGCCGCAAGGCCGGCTTCGGCAATCACGGTACCACCGTCGCGACCGGCGAGAACGAGGCCCATGCGGCGACGGCGGATCCGATCACCGTGCGACCGTGCTCGTCTTGTGCATCTTGCCGGCGACCTGCGGCGGCATGTAGCGCTCGTCGTGCTTGGCCAGGATGGTCTCGGCAACGAACCCCCCGCCCGCGCCGATCCGCCCTTGCGCGACCACGCCGGAGCCTTCCTTGAACAGATCGGGCAGGATCCCGCGATAGGCGACGGTGGTCGTCGCCAGATTGTCCGTGACGACGAAACTGGTGGTGACGCCGTCGGCGAGCTTCCTGATCGATCCGCGTGCAACCATCCCGCCCAGCCGGATCGCCGTGCCGGGCACGAGTTGCGCCTTGGCGAGGTCGCTCGGCGCGTAGAAGAATGCGGCCTGATCCTTCAGCGCCGACATCGCCAGCAACGCCGCGCCGATGATCGAGGCCACCGCCAACGACGCCAGGGTCAGCCGCTGATGCTTGGCCTTCACGAACGACGGTTCTTGTCGGCGGCGCGCTCGGCACGCCACATCGCGACCTGCGCGGCGACCGCAACCACGGCGCTTGCGCCCAAGGTCAAGACATAGGCCGCGGTTATGAACGGCCAGGCGTTCATCCGATCGCCAACCGCCGCATCCGCGCCTCGACACGCGACATCGCGAGCAACGTGCGCATCCGCATCAGCACGATGCTCGCGAACAGCGCGGTGAACCCCGCCAGCGTCCACCAGAGGGGCCACAACAACGCGGCATCGATGCTCGACTTCGTCAGGGTGATGCTCGGGCCCTGGTGGAGCGTACTCCACCACAGCACCGAATAGCGGATGACCGGCAGCAACGCGCTGCCGGCGATACCGAACAGCGCCGGAATGCGGCCGTCGCCGCCGCGCTCGGCGTCGGCACGGGCGAGCGCGATATAGGCAAGATAGACGAAGAACAGCAGCAGCATCGACGTCAGTCGCCCGTCCCACTGCCACCAGGTTCCCCATGTCGGGCGGCCCCAGATCGCCCCCGTCGCGAGGCACAGCCCCGCGAACAGAGCGCCCGGCAGCGCAATCGCGCGTGCAGCGATCTTCGCCAATGGATGTCGCCAGACCAGATAGGCGATGCTAGACAACGCAATGCCCGTCCACCCGCCGGTGCCGAGCCAAGCGGTCGGCACATGGATGTAGAGTATCCGGACACTCTCGCCCTGCAGATAATCGGCCGGCGTCTGCGTCAGGCCGGCCCACACCCCAACCGCGATCAGCGCGATTCCCGTCCACAGCAGCAGCGGCGTCATCGGTCGCGTGATCTTGAGAAAGCGGGCAGGATTGGCAAGGGCGTGAACGCTGGGCACCGCCGAACATATGCCGGATTGTCGGCCGAAGCCAAGCCCGAGTTACACCAATCGGTGTACACCGAGTTTGACACGGGGGCCGCGCCGATTGTTACGGCCCCAGCCACAACCTTGACAGGTGTCCGCGTCCCGTCCGGACGAATCTGGTGTGCACCGGATAGGCAGCGTGCCGTCGTCCAGTCACCCGGCCTGGAGGCCGCGCGGCGACGTACGTGATAATATTAACGCGCCGCAGATGGTCAGCCAGCAAGATGCTACACGCTAACCGACCGACGGCTTATCCGTTAGATCAAAGCCGCGGCGAATGATCGGGTGCCTCCCGACCAGCATCCAGGTCGGCGGCGACGTTGCGCTCCTGCCGGCCCTCGAGGGGGTGGCGGTTAGACCGCTTGCGCAGAAAATACGCGAATGCGACCGCAACGACGAGCGCTACGATCACCAAGGTACTCAGGTTCAGTGAAGCCAGGAAGTCGTTCCGCGTCATAGTCGTAACTCCATGCGTCCCGCTTGCGAGGCTAACCCCTGCAGGCGACGCTTGGTTCCGATCAACGTTCGGACAGTCTCCGGAGCCGCTTCCATCGCCGCGGGCACTGCTGTCACAAATGTGACAGCCGCCTGCCGGATGCCCGAATATATTGGCATTTCCCGCCGTCTCGACAGCGTTATCGGGATGGTGGAGCCGAGGGGGATCGAACCCCTGACCTCTGCAATGCCATTGCAGCGCTCTCCCAGCTGAGCTACGGCCCCCAACCTTCCCGGGAAGGCGCGTCCCCTAGCGAGGCGCGCCGGGCTTGGCAAGCGGCGCGGACGCCACCTGCCTTACCCCGGTACAATCATTCGAAAACGATCAATGCTCGTCTTCGTCGTTCGACGTCTCGACGCCGAGATCGTCGTCACCGCCGAGATCGACCTCGTCGTCGGCCGACGGCTCTTCGTCCTCGGCCGGGACCTGCAGATCCTCGTCCTCGCCTTCCAGATCGGCGTCCGGCTCCTTGTCCGGCTTGGCGACCTCGAACGGCAGCGGCTGCTTGGACTTCAGGATGGGTTCGGGCTGCCACGCATAGCCGCAGCTGATGCAGGCGACCGGGTCATCCTTTTCGAGGTCGTAGAAACGCGTCGCGCATTTCGGGCACGTACGCTTCGTGCCCCATTCCGGCTTGATCATGCCGTGTCGTGCCTTTCGGAATTGGTTATCGCCAGTGCAGGGGAACCCCTGACCTGCGACGTGGGGGGCGCCTTGCCATAGCGCAACCCGGCTGTCAAAGCCCCGCCGCGATGCCGCACGCTCCTTCCCAGCCCTTCGACGTCGCCCCGCGCGGCCCACTTCGCGGCCGGGTCGCGGTGCCCGGCGACAAGTCGATCAGCCACCGTGCGCTGATGCTGTCGGCGCTCGCGGTCGGCGAAAGCCGGATCGAGGGTCTGCTCGAGGGTGAGGACGTGCTTGCGACCGCGGCAGCGATGCGGGCGATGGGCGCCGACATCGTCCGCGCCGACGACGGGGTGTGGCGCGTGCACGGCGTCGGCGTCGGCGGGCTGCTCCAGCCCGCGACTGCGCTCGACATGGGCAATTCGGGGACCTCGACGCGGCTGCTGATGGGGCTGATCGCAAGCCATGCGATCACCGCTACCTTCGTTGGCGACGCGTCTCTGTCGGCGCGGCCGATGGGGCGGGTGATCGAGCCGCTCGGCCTGATGGGTGCGGATATATCCGCAAGCCCGGGCGGAAGGCTGCCGCTGATGGTTCGCGGCATCTGCCCTGCGGTTCCGATCGACTACACGCTCCCGGTCGCGTCGGCGCAGGTCAAGTCCGCGATCCTGCTCGCGGGGCTGAACACCCCGGGCACTACCCGCGTCGTCGAGCCGGTCGCGACCCGCGATCACAGCGAACGCATGCTGCGCGGCTTCGGCGCGACGCTGTCGGTCGACGCCGGGCCGCATGGCAGGGTGATCTCGATCACCGGCGAGGCCGAACTTCGGCCGCAATCGATCGTCGTGCCCGGCGATCCTTCCTCCGCCGCCTTCTGGCTGGTCGCGGCATCGGTCGTTCCCGGCTCGGACGTGGTGGTCGCCAATGTGGGACTCAATCCGACGCGGACCGGCCTGATCGCTGCGCTGAGGATGATGGGCGCCGACATCGTCGAGCTCGATCCGCGCGAGGTCGGTGGCGAGCCGGTTGCCGACCTTCACGTGCGCCATGCCCCGCTCACCGCGATCGAGGTTCCCCCGGAGCTCGCGCCGAGCATGATCGACGAATATCCCGTGCTGTTCGTCGCTGCGGCATTCGCCCGGGGAACGACGGTCGCGCGCGGCGCGCACGAGCTGCGCGTGAAGGAATCGGATCGGATCGCGGCGATGCACGCGGCGTTGGCGGCCTGCGGCGTTGCGTGCGAAGAGTTCGAGGACGGCATGGCGATCACCGGCTCCGGCGGCGAGCCGATCGCCGGCGGTGCTCGGATCGCCTCGAAACTCGACCATCGTATCGCAATGAGCCTCGCCGTCGCTGGACTTCACGCGCGTGCCCCCGTCACGATCGACGACATCGGGCCCGTAGCGACCAGCTACCCGGCGTTTTTTCGGTCGCTCGATGCGCTGACAGGGGTAGAAGCGTAACGTGATCATCGCAGTCGACGGCCCCGCCGCGAGCGGCAAGGGCACCATCGCCCGGGCGCTCGCACGCCATTACCAGCTCCCGCATCTCGACACCGGCCTGCTCTACCGTGCGGTAGCAGCGACGGTTCGGCGCATGGAACTCGACCCGTCGAAGGAAGCGGATGCGGTCGCCGCGTGCGGCTTCGACGATCTGCTGCTCGCGGATCCGTCGTTGCGCGACGACGAGACCGGGCAGCTCGCCTCGATCGTGTCGGCGCACCCGCTGGTCCGGGCTGCGCTGATGCATCGTCAGAAACGCTTCGCCAACCAGCCCGGCGGCGCGGTGCTCGACGGCCGCGACATCGGGACGGTGATCGCGCCGGGCGCCGACGCCAAGCTGTTCGTGAAGGCGACGCCGCAGATCCGTGCCCGTCGCCGCCACGCCGAAGTGCGTGCCGCGGGCTCGACGCTAAGCTTCGACAAGGTCCTTGCCGACATCCGCGCGCGCGACGCCCGCGACAGCGGCCGCTCCGCGGCACCGCTGGTGATGGCCGCCGATGCGGCACTGCTCGACACGAGCTTCCTGTCGATCGAGGCCTCGGTCCAGCGCGCGGTCGCGCTGGTCGAGGATCGAGTGCGGCAGCGTGCGCTTCAACCCACATCCGTTCGTGCTGAGTAGAGACCGAGTGGCGCCGCAGGCGCGTATCGAGGGCTCGTATCGAAGTACAGGTTCCGCGCGCCAATCTGTGCTTCGATACGGGCTCTCGATACGCCGCTAACGCGGCTACTTGATTCCTACGCAGGACGAACGGATGGAGAGAACAGCCGAAGCAG
>DATLME010000336.1:0-8199 GCA_035537395.1 Sphingomonas sp.
TGGCGCAGCGTCGACGACACCGGGCCGCCTGCGCCACCGGCATAGAGCGGCCGCAACCCGCACCCGGCGAGTAGCATGCAGCAGGCGAGCAGCAGGCGCGTCATGCGACGAGATTCACGAGGCGGTCGGGCACCACCACGATCTTGCGCGGTGCCCTGCCCTCGAGCGCGCGGCCGATCTTCTCGCTGGCGAGCGCCGCCGCCTCGACTTCGTCGCGGGGGAGGCCCTTGGCGAGGATCAGCGTGTCGCGGAGCTTGCCGTTGACCTGGATCGCGTAGGTAACCTCGTCGGCGACGAGCATCGCGGCGTCGACCTCGGGCCAGGCGGCGTCGGCGATCAGGCCGTCATTGCCGCCGGTCGCCCAGGCTTCCTCGGCGACGTGCGGCACCATCGGCGCGACCAGCAGCGTGAGGCTGCGGACCGCGTCGGACCGCGAGCGCGAGGGTGCGGCGCGTTCGATCGCGGTGACGAGCTCGTAGATCTTGGCGACCGCCTTGTTGAACGACAGCGCCTCGATGTCCGCGCCGACGCCGGCGATGGTCTGGTGAAGCTTGCGGTCGAGCGCGGCGTCGTCGCCCTGCGCGGCGGTGTCGCCGGTGGTCTCGATCAGGCGCCACAGGCGCTGGACGAAGCGCCACGCACCCTCGATACCGGCCTCGCTCCACGGCAGGTCGCGCTCGGGCGGTGAATCCGACAGCATGAACCAGCGCGTCGCGTCGGCGCCATATTGATCGACGATCGGCTCGGGATCGACGGTGTTCTTCTTGGACTTCGACATCTTCTCGATGCGACCGACCGCCACCGGCTGCCCGGTCGCGATCTCGACGCCGTCGCGGACCTCGTCGAGGCCGAGCCAGCGGCCTTCGGCGGACTTGTAGGTCTCGTGCGTCACCATGCCCTGGGTGAACAGCCCCGTGAACGGCTCGGTCACGTCGAGCAGGCCGACATGCTTGAGCGCGCGCGTCCAGAACCGGGCGTAGAGAAGATGCAGGATCGCGTGCTCGACCCCGCCGATATACTGGCCGACCGGCAGCCAGCTTTCCGCGACGGCACGATCGAACGGCCGATCCTTGGGCTGGCTGGCGAAGCGAATGAAATACCAGGATGAATCCGCGAACGTGTCGAGCGTGTCGGTCTCGCGGACCGCCGCCGCACCGCAAGCGGGGCAGTCGACATGCTTCCAGGTCGGGTGGCGATCGAGCGGATTGCCCGGGACGGCGAAGCTGACATCCTCGGGCAGCACGATCGGCAACGCCGACTTCGGCACCGGAACCGCGCCGCAGCCGTCGCAATGCACGATCGGGATCGGCGTGCCCCAGTAACGCTGCCGCGACACGCCCCAGTCGCGCAACCGGAACACCGTCGAGCCGGTACCCCAGCCGCCGGCTTCGGCGCGAGTGATCACGGTGCGCTTGGCATCCTCGATGTCCATGCCGTCGAGAAAGTGCGAGTTCACGAGCGTGCCGGGGCCGGTATAGGCCACGTCGCCGCGGAAAAGGGGATCGTCCTGCTCGCCTTCGGACACGACGCGGCGGACCGGCAACGCGTATTTGCGCGCGAAATCGAGGTCGCGCTGGTCGTGCGCGGGGACGCCGAATACCGCACCGGTGCCATATTCCATCAACACGAAGTTGGCGATGTAGACCGGCAGATCGAGCGTCGCGTCGAACGGGTGGCGAGCGGTGATCCCGGTGTCGAAGCCGAGTTTTTCGCCGGTTTCGATCTCGGCCGCGGTAGTGCCGCCGCGCTTGCACAAGGCGATGAAATCCGCCGCGGCAGGATCCCCGGCCGCCGCAGCCTGCGCGATCGGGTGATCCGCAGCGACCGCCACGAAGCTCGATCCGAAGATCGTATCGGGACGGGTGGTGAAGACCTCCACGCTGCCGCCGTCCGACAAGGCAAAGCTGAACTTGAGACCCTGGCTCTTGCCGATCCAGTTCTCCTGCATCAGCTTGACCTTGTCGGGCCATTGATCGAGCGCATCGAGCCCGGCCAGCAATTCGTCGGCGAACTGCGTGATCTTGAGAAACCACTGGCTTAGCTTGCGCTTTTCGACGAGCGCGCCCGATCGCCAGCCACGGCCGTCGATCACCTGTTCGTTGGCGAGCACGGTCATGTCGACCGGATCCCAGTTGACCGATGATTCCTTGCGGTAGACGAGGCCGGCCGCGAACAGATCGAGGAACAGCGACTGTTCGTGGCCGTAGTAATCGGCGTCGCAGGTGGCGAGTTCGCGGCTCCAGTCGAGCGCGAAACCCAGCCGCTTGAGCTGCGCCTTCATCGTCGCGATGTTCTGGCGCGTCCAGCTACCGGGATGGACGCCCTTTTCCATCGCCGCGTTTTCAGCAGGCATACCGAAAGCATCCCAGCCCATCGGGTGGAGCACTTCGTTGCCGCGCATCCGCAGGTACCGGGCGAGAACGTCGCCCATGGTGTAGTTGCGGACATGCCCCATGTGGATGCGCCCCGATGGATAGGGAAACATCTCGAGCACGTAGCTTTGCGGCTTGCCGGTATTATCCCGCGCAGCGAAGGTCTGGGCGTCGTCCCATGCCCGTTGCCAGGCGGCATCCGCCTTCAGCGCATTGAAGCGCGATGCCATCGTGTTCTATCCGGCGATCGAGGCGCGGCGGAGATCGCGAGCCTTGGTGAGGATGATATCCTCGAGCTTCTGGGTGGTCGCGGCCTGGACCGGCGCGGAAACCCACTGGCCGGTCGCGTTGACTTCGCGGATCGCGACGACGCGCAACGCATCGGCGCGCAGATCCTGATCGAGAATCGTCACCGTGACCTTCATCCGCTCGGTCGGTACCTGCGGATTGACGTACCAGTCGGTGACGATGACGCCGCCGTTGGAATCGGTCTGCACCAGCGGCATGAAGCTGAGCGTGTCGAGGCTGGCACGCCACAGATAGGCGTTAACCCCGATCGTGGTGACCTTGGACGCGGCGAGATCGGCACGCATGGTGCCATCGCGGCCGCCGCCGCACGCAACGAGCGGCAGAGCGATGGCGGCGACCAGAAGAGCGGTACGCGTACGGCGGATCATGTGGGTCATATCCCGGCAGGAAAAGGGCATCTCCAGCCTCTACAGACGCGCCGCAGCCCCCGCAAGCAGCGCTTGAGACTGTCGGCAGCGGGCGAATCTGTGTGCCTATTGCAACACCTGTCGAGAAACCGGAGAATGCGAGTCGTCCCGCGGGTTTGCGGGGTGCGGATTCATGTTAGGCGCGTTGCTGAGAGTCGAAGGGGCTGTTCGTGATTCCAAGGCGTGCCATCGCTGCGATCGTTGCCGGGGTGCTTGCCACCACCGGTGCCATCGTCGCGCCCGCCTTCGGAGCAACCGAGCAGGCACGGGCACCACGGCCGTCGCAAGCGACTGCGCCATCACGCTTTTCGGGATCGTTCACCCCGGCTGCCGCTGACCCGCGGCTGGCCGCCGCGTTCGCCCGCAGCGGGCTCGGGGTCGGCGGGTTCCGCTTCACCCCCGCCGAGTCGCGTCGCGACAAGCGCGCGGTGACGGTGGCCGTGCGCGCCCGCTCCACCAACGGCGCGACGGCTGCGTTCGATACCGCGCGAATCGCCACCGGCAGCGCTGCGACCGTCGGCATGGCGCCGATCGCGTATAATCTGGGCGTCGCGGTCGGGTGGAAGCGGTTCGCGGTTTCAGGCAGCGTGGCCAAGGTCGATCTCGCCACGCGCCCCGGCAGCCGCGAGGCTGCGGATCTCGCGGTGTCGTACAATGCCGGTCGCCTGAGCAGCCGGCTGGTCGCGGCAGCGGATCGCCCGCTGGCGGGCAGCGCCAAGCTGGTCGAAGACGTGCCGAGCTATTCGGTCGACATGAGCAGCTCGTATTCGCTGACTCGCAACCTCGATGTGACTGCCGGCCTGCGCTATCAATCGGATCGCGAGCGTCTGGCACAGCTGAAGGACGATCGCCGCGACAGCCAAGCGGTTTATGTCGGAACGGCGTTCCGTTTCTAACCGTGGTTCGCCCGCGAGGGCTCCATCGATCAGCGTGTTCATCTACCTGGCGTGATCGAGCGGTGGCGCCTGTGGCTCTCAGTCGCTGGTTCAGCGTTGGATGACGGAAGCGGTGGTGGCTTCAATCCGCGTTATCGCACCAACCAGG
The DNA here is from genome assembly GCA_035537395.1 of Sphingomonas sp. GTDB lineage: Bacteria > Pseudomonadota > Alphaproteobacteria > Sphingomonadales > Sphingomonadaceae > Sphingomonas. The sequence continues at coordinate 4,133 of DATLME010000336.1, forward strand.
CATCGATCGCCGCCCAACCATCGAAGCCGTAGCGTGCCACGGGCCTCCAGCGGCGTTCGGACATCCCGCCCAGTGCGACGGTCGACACGCGCAGCCCGCGCGTGATCGGCATTGCGCGACGCAGGCCAAGTGCACGCGCGCCGGGATGGGTGCGGGTCGGGTTGATCGGCGACACGAACAGGTAGACCGCGCCCGCCCGCGCCCCTGCAATCGCCTCGCGCCGGGTGTGCGCCGGTGCGGACACCGCGCGTGGACCACCATGCGCGGGACTATCGCGCGAGGCGTCGACCACGGTCAGCTTCAGCCGCCGCGCGACCGCGATACGGCGCACGCGGCGGAGCAGCGCATCGCGCTCCGCGCGTGGCGTGCGAAGATGGCGAAAGACGATTCCCGAGCCGGGCGGCAGGCGCCGCAACGCCGCGAACAGATCGTCATCGATCCGTTCGTCGGTCATCAGCCATCGCTCGCAAGGCTTTCGGTCGTGCATCGGCGCGCTATAGCGGCGCGCATGACAGCCGACACCCAGTTGAACGAAATCGAGGCCCGGATCGCGCGCGCCGCGGCGATCGCGGGGCGCGACGATGCCGTGACCCTGATCGCGGTGTCGAAGACCCAACCCGCCGACGCGATCGAGCCGCTGCTTGCCGCCGGACACCGGGTCTTCGGCGAAAACCGCGTGCAGGAGGCATCGGCGAAATGGCCTGCGTTGCGCGAGCGCCACGCCGACGTCGCACTGCATTGCATCGGCCAGCTGCAATCGAACAAGGCCGAGGAGGCTGTCGCATTGTTCGATGCGATCCACGTCGTCGACCGCGCGTCGCTGGTTGCGGCGCTCGCCAAGGCGATGGACCGCAGCGGCCGTCGGCCCGATTGTTTCCTCCAGGTCAATATCGGCGACGAAGCCCAGAAGGGCGGCTGCACGATCGCCGACCTGCCCGGGTTGCTCGCCGCCGCGCGAACCGCCGGGCTGCCGGTCGCAGGGCTGATGTGCATCCCGCCGGCGCTGATCGAGCCGGCGCCTTATTTCGCGCTGCTGGCGAAGCTGGCGCGCGATCACGGCCTGCGCGGGCTGAGCATGGGGATGTCGGCCGACTTCGAGACGGCGGTGACGATCGGGGCAACGCATGTCCGCGTCGGCAGCGCGCTCTTCGGCGCGCGCGCATGAAGGTCGAAGCGCTCCTGTTCGACTTCGACGGCGTGCTGATCGAGAGCGAATATGCCGGCAATCGCCAGCTCGCCGCCTGGCTGAGCGCGGCGGGCCACCCGACCACGCCCGAGGAGGCGATGGCGCAGTTCATGGGCTATTCCGGCGCCGACTTCCTGGCGCGGATCGAGGCGCATATCGGTCGCCCGATCCCGGACGATTTCCATGACGCCCGCGCAGCGGAGGATGCACGGGTGATGGCCGAGGGGATCGACGCCGTGATCGGCGCCGTCGCGTTCGTCCGCAGCCTGCCCGCGACGCTACCCAAGGCGGTGGTGTCGTCGAGCTCGACCGCCTGGATTCGCCGCCATCTCGCGCATGTCGGGCTCGACGCCGACTTCGGCGAGCATGTGTATAGCGGGCGCGAGCATGTCGAGCGCGGCAAGCCCGCCCCCGACCTGTACCTGTTCGGCGCCGAACGCCTCGGCGTCGCGATCGAGCGTTGCGGCATCATCGAGGATTCGCCGGTGGGCGCTACCGGCGCGGTGGCGAGCGGCGGCTATGTGATCGGCTTTTGCGGCGGCACGCATTGCGGGATCGATCATGCCGCACGACTTCGCGAGATCGGTGTCGCCGCGATCGCGCACGACTTCGCCGAGATCGCCGCGTTGCTGCGCTAGCGGCGCCGCAACCGGAAGCCGGCGCCTGCGATCAGGTCATAGGGCAGCGCGGCGATCTCGCGCGCCCACATCCGCGCCTGGTAGCGGTTGCTGCCGTCGCGGATGAAGCGGATCGGGCGACAGCGGACGCCGAACATCGCGAACAGCATCAACACGCGGGGCTGGTGGTAGCTATCGGTGCAGCTGAGGCACGAACGATAGCCGTGCGCCCGCGCGAACGCGGCGGCGGCGGCGACGCTTTGCAGCGTATCGGCACTGTCCTCGTCGAGGGTGATGCGCGACGCGGCGATAGTAGGGGCGAGTGCCCGCGCCATCACCGATGCTTCGGAAGGACCCTCGCGGCCGATCGCGCCCGAGCAGAACAGGTCGGTGTCGGGATCGCGCTCGGCAGTGGTCGCGGCATAGCCGATCCTGCGTGCGAGCGTCGGGCTAGGGCGCCCGTCGGCGCGGACCGCAGCGCCGAAGACGACGATCAGCCGCCGGCCGGTGCCCGCCGGCGCGGTCAGAGCTGGTGTCCGGTACGGTCGCGCTTGGTCGCGAGATAGCGCTCGTTGTGCGGGTTCGGCGGGAGCCGGTGGGGAACGCGCTCGACGACCGCGACGCCGGCGGCCTCAAGCGCGGCGACCTTGGCCGGATTGTTGGTCAACAGCCGGATCCGGTCCTGGCCGAGCAGCACCAGCATCCGCGCGGCGACCCCGAAATCCCGGGAATCGACCGCGAAGCCGAGCCGGGTGTTAGCGTCGACGGTGTCGAAGCCCTGATCCTGCAGGGCATAGGCGCGCAGCTTGTTGACCAGCCCGATGCCGCGCCCCTCCTGACGGAGATAGAGCAGGATGCCCCAGCCGCTCGCGGCGATCGCGGCGATCGCTGCGTCGAGCTGGGGTCCGCAATCGCATTTGAGGCTGCCGAGCACGTCACCGGTCAGGCATTCGCTGTGCAGGCGGACCAGCGGGGGATGTCCGTCGGGCGCGCCGATGAGCAGCGCGACATGTTCGTCGGTCGCATCGGGGGACCGGAAGGCGACGATCTCGGCCCGCTCCGCGCCGTCCACCGGAAGCCGCGCGCGTGCTGCGAGCGTGAGCCGCGCCGCATCGTCATGCGCATCGATGTCGGCCGCGGTGAGACTTACCTCGCAGCCGGCCTCGGCACCGGCGCCGCCGACGCCGACGAAGAACGCAGGGAGCAATCCTGCGAGCCGGGCGAGGCGCAGGGCGGCCGCCGCACTGGCGGGGCGGTCGATCGGGACGGTACGGAACGGCCCCTTGAGCGGCGTCGCGAGATCGCGCTGCGGATCCGCGAGCGCGACGGCGGCGTCGAGATCGAGCCACGGCGCACGCTCGACCAGCACCGGCGAATCGGGATCCGCGGCGGCGAGTTGGTTGGCGAGGTTGAGCGTCGCGCCTCGCCCTGCGGAGATCAGGACGCCCGCGGACTGTGCCGGATCGAACGCCGCGAGCTGGGCCGCGACCGCGGTCTCTACCGCGAGCAGCGCGATGCCGTCGATCGCGATCGGCCAGCCGCGGCGCAGCGCGTCGATCGCGCGCGCGGCGTTGCGCGACGGCGACGCGGTCACATCGCGAACTCGGTCATGATCGGGACGTGGTCGGATGGCTTGAGCCAGCTGCGGCACGGCTCGAACACGCGGTGGGCAGTGGCGGTGCGCGCGACGTCGGGAGTCGCCCACATGTGATCGAGGCGGCGCCCGCGATCGGAGGTTTCCCAATCCTTGGCGCGGTAGCTCCACCAGGTGAACAGTCGTTCCGGCGCGGGGTGGAAATGGCGGCCGAGGTCCACCCAATTATGGCTCGCCTGAAGCCGGGTCAGCGCCTCGACCTCGATCGGCGTGTGGCTGACGACGTCGAGCAGCTGCTTGTGGCTCCACACGTCCGATTCGAGCGGCGCGATGTTGAAGTCGCCGGTGAGGATGGTCGGAACGGTGAGCGCCTCCGACCATCGCGTCATCCGTTCGACGAAATCGAGCTTCTGGCCGAACTTCGGGTTCACCTCGCGATCGGGGACGTCGCCGCCCGCGGGCACGTAGACATTCTCGAGCCGGACGCCGCCGGGCAGCCGGACCCCGACATGGCGGGCCTCCTGATTGGCCTGCCAGTCGAAGCGGTCGTCCTCCTCGATCGGCACGCGGCTCAGGATCGCGACGCCATGATGCATGCGCTGCCCGTGTATGACGATGTGACGATAGCCGAGCGCGCGGAACGGCGCGTGCGGGAAGTCGCCGTCGATGA
>DATLME010000337.1:0-2055 GCA_035537395.1 Sphingomonas sp.
GCCGACTGTGCCGAGTGGAACACGCTTGTCGAGGAGGCGGGGGCGACGGTCACGCCGTTCCAGGCCAAGCACAATCTCCAGACCGGAGGCCGTGCGCTCCAGCTCGTCGGGCTGGATACCGAGATCGCGCTGCCGGATCGCCTGGCGACCGGCATCGCCGAGTTCGACCGCGCGCTCGGGGGCGGGTTCGTCGAGGGCTCGGCGACGCTGATCGGCGGGGATCCCGGGATCGGGAAGTCGACGCTGCTGCTCCAGGCGGCGGCGAAGATGGCACTCGCCGGCCTGCCGGTCGCCTATGTCTCGGGTGAGGAGGCCGCCGATCAGGTGCGGCTGCGCGCGCGGCGGCTCGGCCTCGGCAACGCCCCGGTCCAGCTCGCCGCGGCAAGCTCGACGCGCGACATCCTGACGACGCTGGGGCAGGGGCGCGCGCCGGCGCTGCTGGTGATCGACTCGATCCAGACGATGCATTCCGACCTGATCGAGGGCGCACCGGGAACGGTGAGCCAGGTGCGTGCGTCGGCGCAGGAGCTGATCCGCTTCGCAAAGGAACGCGGCACCGCGGTGGTGCTGGTCGGCCACGTCACCAAGGACGGCGCGATCGCGGGACCGCGCGTGCTCGAACACATGGTCGACACCGTGCTGAGCTTCGAAGGCGAGCGCAGCCACCAGTACCGGATCCTGCGCGCGGTGAAGAACCGCTTCGGTGGGACGGACGAGATCGGCGTGTTCTCGATGGAGACCGAGGGACTCGCGGAAGTGGCCAATCCGTCGGCGTTGTTCCTGACGCACCGCGACGAAGGGGTGACGGGCACCACCGTGTTTCCCGCACTCGAGGGGACGCGGCCGGTGCTGGTCGAGATCCAGGCTCTCACGGTGCGGCTCGCGTCCGGCGCCACCCCGCGCCGGGCGGTCGTCGGTTGGGATGCAGGGCGGCTCGCGATGATCCTTGCGGTGCTGGAGGCACGCTGCGGTCTGAGCTTTTCGAGCTGCGAGGTCTATCTCAACATCGCGGGGGGCTACCGCGTGCAGGATCCAGCCGCCGATCTCGCGGTGGCGGCGGCGCTGGTCTCGGCACTGTCCGAGCGCCCGGTGCCGGTCGATGCGGTGGTATTCGGCGAGGTCGCGCTGTCGGGCGAGATCCGGCCGGTCGCGCACGGCGCGCTACGGCTGAAGGAATCGGGCAAGCTCGGCTTCGAGCGCGCGCTGGTGCCGAGCGCCATGGCGAAGGACCAGGGGGCGCTGGCACTGGCGGGGTTCAAGACGCTCGGGGCGTTCGTCGATCACATGCTCGGGCGCGGATAGGGATCAGCTACCGTCATTGCGGACATGTTCGGGGATCCGCCCCTCGCGCAAGCGCACCGCACCCGCGCGGCATGACGAAGGCTAGCGGATCGGCGTCGGCGTCCCTATTCCAGCTTGCATGAACCTTACCGCGCTCGACATGATCGTTCTCCTCCTGGTCGGGGGCGCCGCCGTGCTGGGCCTGGTGCGCGGCTTCGTCACCGAGGTGCTGTCGCTGTTCGCGTGGATCGCGATCGTGGCCGCGCTGAAGCTGTTCCATGTGCCGGTGGCGGCGGCGCTCAGCGAGATGGTCGGTACCGTTTCCGGAGCAGCGGTCGCGGCCTTCGCCCTGATCGCCGGCGTCACCTATATCGGCGGCCGGCTCGTCGCGAACGCGATCGGCAAGCGCACCCGCACCTCCATTCTCGGGCCGGTCGATCGCGCGCTCGGCTTTGGCTTCGGCGCGGTAAAGGGCCTCATATTGGCCAGCCTCGGCTTCCTGCTGGCGACGCTGGTGATCGACACCGCCAAGGGCGGCCGCGCGCAGCGTCCGGCCTGGATGGTCACCTCGCGGACTTACCCGCTACTCAACGCGACGTCCGCGAGCATCGCCGATTTCGTCGATCGCCGCCGCCGCGGGCTGCCGGTGTTCGGCAGCCGATCGCCCGCGCCTGCTACGGAGCGCACGCCATGAATACGCCGCTCTACAATGCCGAGATACTCCGGCTGGCGACCTCGATCCCGTATCAGGAGCGGCTCCCCGACCCGATGGCG
>DATLME010000338.1:0-3715 GCA_035537395.1 Sphingomonas sp.
GACACGCCGGGCATCAACCCGACCGGCAGGAACACCGCGACGATCGCCATCGTCGTCGCGAGCACCGCGAGACCGATCTCGTCGGCGGCGTCGATCGATGCCTGGTAGGCGGACTTGCCCATCCGCATGTGCCGGACGATATTCTCGATCTCGACGATTGCATCATCGACCAGCACGCCCGCGACCAGGCTGAGCGCGAGCAGCGTCATCTGGTTGAGGTTGAAGCCGAGCAGATCCATGAACCAGAAGGCGGGGATCGCCGAGAGCGGGATCGCCAACGCCGAGATCACCGTCGCGCGCCAGTCGCGCAGGAACAGGAACACGACGATGACCGCGAGCACCGCGCCTTCGAGCATCGCGTGGATCGCGCTCTCATATTGCATCTCGGTGTATTTGACGCTGTTCTGGCGCAGCACGAAGCGGACGCCCGGATTGCGCTTCTCCAGTGCTTCGAGCTGTTTGATCGCTTCGCGGAACACCGTCACGTCGGAGGCGCCCTTAGCGCGCTGAAAATCGAACGAGATCGCCTGGCGGCCGTCGACCGCGGCCCGGCTACGCTGTTCAGCGTAGAGATCGCGGACCTGCGCGATATCGGCGAGGCGCACGGTGCGGCCGTTGCCGACGTTGATCTGGGTCTGACCGAGATCGAGCGCGTTCTTGGCGTTGCCGAGCACCCGCACCGATTGTTCGGAACCCGCGATTTCGGCACGCCCGCCCGCGGCGTTGAGATTGATCAGGCGGAGCTGCTGGTTGACCTGGCTCGCGGTGAGCCCTTGGCTCTGCAGCTTCACCGGATCGAGGATCACGCGGATCTCGCGGCTTACCCCGCCGTTGCGCTGTACTCCCGCCATGCCCGGCACCGACAGCAGCGCCTTGGTGACGTTATTGTCGATATACCAGCTGAGCTGTTCCACCGTCATGTCGTCGGCGATCGCGGAATAGCTCGCCAGATCCTCGTCGGTGGTGTTGGCGCGGAACACCTGCGGCTCGAGAATGCCCTCCGGCAGGTCGCTGCGGATCTGGGTGATGGCGTCGCGAACGTCGGTGACGGCACGGTCGATCGGCGTGCCGATCGCGAGCTGGATCACGGTCTGCGATTGGCCCTCGGTGATCGTCGAGCTGATCTCGTCGATGCCCTGGAGCGAGCGTACCGCGGCCTCGACCCGCTGGGTGACCTGGGTCTCGAGCTCGGTTGGCGCCGCGCCCGGCTGGTTGATCACCACGATCGCGACCGGGAAGTCGATATCCGGGCTGTCGTTAACGTCCATCCGCATGAACGACACGATCCCGGCGAGCGTCAGCGCGATGAACAGGACGAGCGGCGGAACCGGATTGCGGATCGCCCAGGCCGAGATGTTGCGGAAGTTCATGGGATCAGCTCGCCTTCTTTACGATCGGCTTGACCTTCTGTCCCGGCGCGAGGAACCCGCCCGCCGACTGGACGACCCGCTCGTTGCCGTCGAGCCCCGCGAGCACGACCACCCCGGCGTCGGAGACTTGCCCGATCCGGATATCGCGCCGCGCGACCTTGTCGTCGGCGCCGACGATGTACACGAAATTGCCCTTTTCGTCGCTCTGCAATGCAGAGTCGGGGAGCAACGGCGCGACACTGGCGCCCGCCACGATCGTCGCCGCCGCGAACCCGCCCGGCCGCAACGCCGGGTCATAGGCAAGCGCGATCCGCGCGACCCCCTGCCGGCTCTGCGCGTCGATCACCGGCGACACCTGCCAAACCTCGCCCGCGAAGGTGCGGGTCTGCCCGACCGGTGTGACGGTGGCGCGCGCGCCAGCCCGCAGCCCGGCGAGATCCGCCTCGGCGAGTGCGGCACGCAGTTCGATCTGGCCGTTCATCGCCATCCGGAACAGCACGCCGCTGCCCGAACCGACGATCTGCCCGGGCTCGACCCCGCGGGTCAGGACCAGTCCGGCCGCTGGCGCGCGGATATCGAGCCGGCCGTTCCGCGCCTGCGCCTCGCGCAAGGTCGCCTGCGCGACCTTGACCCGCGCCGCCGCAGCGTCGCGGGTCGCAGCCTTGCGCTGGAGGTCCGCCTTCGAGATGAATCCGCGATCGACCAGCGCCTGCGCACGGTCGAGTTCGGCCTGCGCGATCACCTGATCCGAGCGCGACACCGCAACCTGTGCGGCAAGCGACTGCGCGGTCTGGCTTTGCACCGAACGGTCGACCGTCGCGAGCACCTGGCCCGCCGCGACCCACTGCCCCGGCTCGACGAGAACGCGTGTGATCATGCCACCCTCGCCCGCGACGCCGACCGGCATCTCACGGCGCGCGGCCAGCGTGCCCGTGGCCGACAGGACGCGATCGACGCCTTTGCGCCCGGGCACGATGACCGACACGTTGGGCGGCGGCGCGGCGCGCGGCGCGGGCGCCGCCTTGCTGCGCCCGAACATCGCCCACCCGATCGCTGCGGCGACGAGTACCAGGACAAGCACGATCGCGATGAGGCGGCCGCGCCCGGGGCGCGATTCGTCGACGCCTGGCAGCGCCAGCCGCTCTTCGTGCCCGATCGCTCCGGTGTCGTAATTCATGCCACTCTGTCCCCAACCCGGCCGCCGCCGTCGCACGTTATCGGCTGTGTTATATGAATAGGTCACTGCGCTCAAGCCCCCCGGCGGGCGCGTGGACGTGTCATGCGCGAATACCCTTCCTATCGCAAGTAAAGGGAAGACCACATTGATGTTTCCCGGATATTCATCTTGCGTTGAGCTGCACGCGGCCAGACCGCACGGCGGCTAAGACGCGACAACAGGAGAATGACGATGCGAGCGACTGTCCGGAACACATTGATCGTGATCGCGGGGGCGACGATCGCCACGCCGGCGTTTCCGCAGACCAGCCCGACCGTCGAACCGCTCGTCCCGGCAGCGGGAACGATCCTCGACGTCACTGCTGAAGGACGGACGACTCGCGTGCCCGATCTCGCGACGATCCGGGCGGGGGTAGTCGCGCAGGCGCCTACCGCGGCCGGCGCGCTCGCCGACAATGCCGCGAGAATGACGCGGGTACTGGCAGCGCTTCGCCGGGCCGGGGTGGCGGCGCGCGACGTTGCGACCTCGACGGTGGGGCTGGCGCCGCAATATCGCTATGGAGAAAACGTCCCGCCGGTCATCACCGGTTACCAGGCAACCAACGGGGTCACGATCCGCTTCCGCGACGTCGGCAAGTCCGGATCGATCCTTGATGCACTGGTCGCGCAGGGTGCCAACCAGATCGACGGCCCCGAATTGTCGATCGACCGCGCCGATGCTGCGCTCGACGAAGCGCGCGGCGATGCGATCAAACGCGCACGCGCGCGTGCCGAGCTCTACGCCACGGCGGCAGGGATGAAGGTAAGCCGGATGATCTCGATCGCCGAAGCCGGCGAGAATAGCGGCGGCGGACCACGCCCGGTGTTCGCGGCGCGCGCGCAGATGGCGGACGCCAAGACCGAGGTGGTGCCCGGCGAGAAGGACGTCACCGCGACGTTATCGGTACGCTTCCTGCTGAATTGAGGCGGGCGGAAGTCGGTTCGCTCCTAACTCAAGACGAGAAAAAGGCCGCCGGGTTGCCCCGACGGCCCTTCCTCGTGACGAACTCCGGTTCGCTTAGCGGACGCTGCCGCGGCGAACGAGGTTGACGATCGCGAGCAGGATCACTGCGCCCACCAGCGACACAAGAAACGAGTAGAGCGTCAGCGGCGCGTTGTTGATCGAACCG
>DATLME010000339.1:0-4242 GCA_035537395.1 Sphingomonas sp.
GCGATGCGATGCGATCGTGCGCTGGACCGGATCGTGGATATCGGTCGAATCGTGATAGAAGGCCGACAGCGCGCCGACCACGCCGCACAGGATCGCCATCGGATGCGCGTCGCGCCGGAAGCCGCGATAGAAGGTCGCGAGTTGCTCGTGCACCATCGTGTGGCGGCTGATCGTGTAGGTGAAGGTGTCGAGCTCCGCCTGAGTCGGCAGCTCGCCGTTGAGCAGCAGATGCGCGACCTCCATGAAGCTCGATCGCTCGGCGAGTTCGCCGATGGCGTAGCCGCGGTGGAGCAGCACGCCCTCGTCGCCGTCGATATAGGTGAGCTTGGACTGGCAGCTCGCGGTCGAGGTGAAGCCCGGATCATAGGTGAACGCGTCGGTCTGCGCATACATCTTGCGGATGTCGACGACATCGGGTCCGACCGTGCCGGACATCACCGGATAGTCGAAATCCTTACCGCCCAGGGAGAGTTTCGCGGCGTCGCTCATGTCAATCGTCCTTCCTGTCAGGCGGCCATGCGGTCGGCGATCCGACCGAGGCTTTCCTCGCGCCCGAGCAGCACGAGGACGTCGAAGATGCCGGGCGAGGTCTTGCGCCCGGTGAGTGCGGCGCGGAGCGGCTGGGCGACCTGGCCGAGCTTGACGCTCCGCTCCTCGGCGACCTGCCGTACCGCTGCTTCGAGCGCTTCCGTATCCCAGTGGTGCACCGCGTCAAGCGCGGCGTGCGCCGCGGCGAGAATGGCGGGTGCCTCGCCGCCGAGCAGATCCGCCGCAGCGGGGTCGAGCGCGAGGGGCCGCGCCCGGAAGAGGAAGCCTGCGCCCTCCGCCAGCTCGTTGAGATTCGCCGCGCGCGGCTTCAGGAACGGCATGGCGCGCTGCAGCAACGCGAGCGCCTCGTCGCCATACCCGCCAATGCTGGCGACCAGCGCGGCGAGCCGGGCATCGTCGGCTTCGCGGATATAATGGCCGTTGAGGTTCTCGAGCTTCTTGAGATCGAACCGCGACGGCGACTTGCCCACGCCAGCGAGATCGAACCATTCGACCGCCTGTTCGCGGGTGATGATCTCGTCGTCGCCATGCCCCCAGCCGAGCCGGAGCAGGTAATTGTCCATCGCCTCGGGCAGGATGCCCATTTCGTCGCGATACGCCTCGACGCCGACCGCGCCATGCCGCTTCGACAGCTTGCCGCCATCCGCGCCGTGGATCATCGGCACATGCGCATAGACCGGCTCGGGCCAGTCCATCGCGCGGATGATCGGCAGCTGGCGGAACGCGTTGTTGAGGTGATCGTCGCCGCGGATCACATGGGTCACGCCCATGTCGTGATCGTCCACGACGACCGCGAGCATATAGGTGGGCGTGCCGTCGGAGCGCAGCAGGATGAGGTCGTCGAGCTCGCTGTTCTGGACGGTGACGCTACCCTGGACGCGATCCTCGATCGTCGTCGCGCCCTCGAGCGGTGCCTTCAGCCGGACCACATAGGGGAGTTCGGACGCGTCCTCCGTGCGGTCGCGCCACGGGCTGCGGATCCGCAGCGGGCGCTTCGCCGCCTCTGCCTCGGCACGCATCGCCGCGATCTCGTCGGGGGTCATGTAGCAGCGATAGGCGTGCCCGCGCGCGACCATCTCGTGCGCGACCTCGGCATGGCGCGCCGCGCGCTCGAACTGGAACACCGGCGGCTCGTCCGAATCGAGGCCGAGCCACGCCATTCCCTGCAGGATCGCGTCGATCGCCGGCTGGGTCGAGCGCTTGCGATCGGTATCCTCGATGCGGAGCAGGAATTTGCCGCCGTGATGCCGCGCGTACAGCCAGTTGAACAACGCGGTACGCGCGCCGCCCAGATGCAGATAGCCGGTCGGCGACGGTGCGAACCGGGTCACGACGTTGGCGGTCGACATAGGGCTAATACCTATGCCGCGATCATTCGTTGCGCCCAACCGAGCGTGCTCCCAAAGTTCGATCATGTTGGCCGATGCAGCCGCCGAGGCCCGTAGCACGCACCCCCGGCGGCGACAAACCCGCTGGTGGGCAGGCGGCCTCGCCGCAACCGAGCGGGTGCTCGAAGCCGAGCGCGACCAGCTCGCGCTATGGCTGCCGGTGGCGTTCGGCGCCGGCATCGCGGCCTGGTTCGTCCTGCCCGACGCGTTCGCCTGGTCGGCAGCGTTGCTGGCGGCACTCGGCTGTGCGGCAGCGGCGGCGGCGGTTCGTCCGGGAACCCGGCTCAGGCAGGCCGTGATGCTCCTCGCGCTCACCGCAGCAGCAGGGCTGGCGCTGATCTGGTGGCGGGCGGAACAGGTCGCCGCGCCGGTACTTGCCGGGCCCGCCATCGTCCGCTTCGCCGCCAGGGTGGAACGCGTCGAGCCGCTGGCGGCGCGCGATCTGGTGCGGCTGACGCTCGCGCCCGTCGCAGGCACCGCGCTGCCGACGCGCGTTCGGCTCAACCTCGCCACTGCCGACGTTCCCGCGCGGCTCGCGCCGGGCGCGACGGTAAGCCTCCGCGGGCGGCTGGTGCCGCCGCCGCAACCCGGCGTTCCCGGCGCCTATGATTTCGCGCGGGTCGCTTGGTTCGCGGGTATCGGCGCCACCGGGCGCGGGTTCGCGCCGGTGACGCTGGTCGCGGGCGGATCGGACGACAGGGGCGTGCGGGCGAGGTTGACCGCACATATCAATCGCAGGATCGACGGTAGCGAGGGCGGGATCGCCGGCGCGCTCGCCACCGGCGACGACGGCGCGATCGCCGAAGCCGATGCGGAAGCGATGCGACGCGCCGGGCTCGCCCACCTGCTGTCGGTGAGCGGGCTGCACATCACCGCGGCGGTGGCCGCGACGATGCTGGTGGTCACGCGGCTGCTGGCGCTCAGCCCCTGGCTCGCGCTCAACGCACGGCTGCCGTTCGTCGCCGCGCTGGCGGGAGCGGGCGCGGCGATCGGCTATACGCTGCTCACCGGCAGCGAAGTGCCGACGATCCGTTCGTGCGTGGCGGCGCTGCTGGTACTCGCCGCGCTGGCGCTCGGCCGCGAGGCAATGACGCTGCGGCTGGTCGCGGTCGGCGCGATCGTCGTGCTCGTCGCGTGGCCGGAGGCACTGGCCGGGCCCAGCTTCCAGCTCTCGTTCGCCGCCATCACCGCGATCGTCGCGATCCACGATCATCCCCGGATCAAGGCGTTGTTCGCGCCCCACGACGAAGTCTGGTCGCGACGGCTGCTGCGCGGCGTCGCAGCGCTGCTGCTTACCGGGGTCGTGGTCGAAGTAGCGTTGATGCCGATCGCGGTGTTTCATTTCCACAAGGCGGGGATCTACGGCGCCGCCGCGAACATCGTCGCGATCCCGCTCACCACGTTCGTCATCATGCCATTGGAGGCCGCGGCGCTCGCGCTGGACCTGGCCGGCATGGGGGCGCCCTTGTGGTGGCTGACGGAGCACGCGATCGCGCTGTTGCTGGCGCTCGCGCACCTCGTGGCGGCGGCGCCCGGATCGGTGGCGGCGCTGCCCGCGATGCCCGGCAGCGCCTTCGCCGCGATGGTCGCGGGCGGGCTATGGCTGGCGCTATGGCGGACGCGCTGGCGACGCGCCGGCGTGGTGCCGCTCGCTGCGGGCGCGCTGTGGGCGCTGCTGACCCCGGCGCCGGACATCCTGGTTACCGGCGATGGCCGTCATGTCGCCGTACGTACCGCGGCGGGGCTCGCGATCCTGCGCGATCGTGCGGGCGACTATACGCGCTCGATGCTGGCGGAAAATGGCGGTGCGGACGGCGAGCCGTTGCTACTCGCCGAGCAACCCGACGCGCGCTGCAGCCGCGACCTCTGCCTGGTCGATCTCGTCCGGAGCGACCGGCGGTGGCGCGTGCTGGCGCTTCGCAGCGGCTATGCCGTGCCGATGCCGGCGCTCCTCGCGGCGTGTCGTGACGCCGACCTGGTGGTGAGCGAACGCCGGCTGCCTCGCCGCTGCACGCCACGCTGGCTGCGGCTCGACCGTGCGGTGCTGCGCGAGACCGGAGGCGTAGCGATCAGCCTTGCTGCCGGCCGGGTGACGACGGTGCTGGGCGCGGAGGATCGCCACCCGTGGCGGCACCCGCCGGTGATCGACACGGGCGGGGCAGAGAGCCGGCGCGAGCGAGGCATGCGAGGGAAATCGCGGGCGGAGCGTGTCGACGGTGATGGGTCGTGACGGTCGCGGGAGTAGGCGGATTGCGTCGTGGCGGTGGGAAGAGGGCTAGCGCCGCCCCGACGGCGTCTTCTCCGG
>DATLME010000340.1:0-4249 GCA_035537395.1 Sphingomonas sp.
CATCCCGGTGGACGCCGGGACCCAGGGCCGCGATCGCGTCCCTGCTTGGCTCTGGGTCCTGACTTTCGTCAGGATGACGGGGGGATGGGTGGGCGTCGTAGGGCCGGTGGTGCGGGTACGTGTCAGCGAGCCCCTCCCGTCATACCGGTGGACGCCGGGACCCAGGGCCGCGATCGCTGCGCTGCTTGGCTCTGGGTCCTGACCTTCGTCAGGATGACGGGGGTGGGGTGGGTGTTGGTTGGCCCCGCGGAGCGCTGTGGGCACGCGTAGCGCTTTTCACCGTCATCCCGGCGGAGGCCGGGATCCAGAGTCACGATCGTTGCGCTGCTTCGCTCCGGGTCCCGGCATTCGCCGGGATGACGGGGGGTGCGTGGGTGTCGTTCAGCCCAGCCGGGCGAGCGCGCGGTCGCGGCCGATCAGCGGCAGTAGCGCGGCCATGTCGGGGCCGTGATCACGGCCGGTCAGCGCGCGGCGGAGCGGCAGGAACAGGGTCTTGCCGCTACGCCCCGTGGCTGCTTTCAGACCCGCGGTGAGCGCGTGCCAGGGATCGCTGCCCCACTCGATCGCCGCAGCGATGTCGCGCGCCTGGGCGAGGTAGGCGCGGGTTTCGTCGTCGAGCGGGGTCGCTGCGATCGGCCCTTCGATGACGTGCCACCAATCCGCAGCATCGGTCACCACCGAGAGGTTGGGCCGGACCGCCGCCCATTCCGGCGCGCCCATGCCGGTGGGCAACCGATCCTTGACGCGGTCATGCTCGAGCTGGTGGACGATCCGCGCGTTGACCTGGGCGAGCTCGGTTTCGTCGAACCGCGCCGGGGCGCGTCCGAACCGTGCGAAGTCGAACGTCTCGATCAGCGGGGCCGCGTCCGCCAGCGGCTCGACCGGATCGCTGGTGCCGATCCGCGCGAGCAAGGCACGCAGCGCCTCTGGCTCGATGCCTGCGTCGCGGAAATGCTCGACGCCGAGCGAACCAAGCCGCTTCGACAATTTGCCCTCCGCGCCGGTCAGCAAGGCGGCGTGCGCGAAGGCGGGGGGCGTCGCGCCCATCGCCGCGAACATCTGGATCTGCAGCGCGGTGTTGGAAACGTGATCCTCCCCGCGCACGACATGGCTGATGCCCAGATCGACGTCGTCGATCGCGGAGGGCAGCATGTACAGCCAGGAGCCGTCGGCACGCCGCACCACCGGATCGCTCATCGTCGCCGCGTCGAAATGCTGGGGACCGCGCACCAGATCGTCCCACGCGATCGGCGCGTCGCGATCGAGCTTGAAGCGCCAGTGCGGGCGGACACCCTCCGATTCGAGCCGGTCGCGGTCGGCGTCGTTCAGCGCGAGCGCGGCGCGATCGTAGACCGGGGGCAGCCCGCGCCCGAGCAGCACCTTGCGCTTGAGCGCGAGTTCCTCGGCAGTTTCATAGGCAGGATAGATCCGTCCGGCCGCGCGCAGCCTGTCGAACTGGCGTTCGTACAGCGCGCCGCGCCCGGACTGGCGAACCTCCGCGTCGGGCACCAGGCCGAGCCATGCGAGATCGGCGCGGATCGCGTCGACATAGCGTTCCTCGCTCCGTTCGGCGTCGGTGTCGTCGATCCGCAGTACGAACCTTCCGCCCGTCTTGCGCGCGAATAGCCAATTGTGGAGCGCGGCGCGGATGTTGCCGACGTGCAGATTGCCGGTCGGCGACGGCGCGAAGCGGGTGATGGTCGTCATGCCGATGCGCATAGGCGACCGTCGGCGGGCGGCAAGCCTCTTCCGCTCCCTCGATGCCAGGACTAAGGCACGGTCCCGCGACCGGGGAGGGAACGACGCGCATGAAGTTGATAACCGGCAATTCGAACCTGCCCCTGGCGCAGGCGATCGCGCGCTATCTCGAGATTCCGCTGACCGAGGCGCTGGTCCGGCGCTTCGCCGACGAGGAGATCTTCGTCGAGATCCAGGAGAATGTCCGCGGCGAGGACGTCTTCGTGCTGCAGTCGACCGGCTATCCGGCGAACGACAACCTCATGGAATTGCTGATCATGATCGATGCGCTGAAGCGCGCATCGGCCAAGCGCATCACCGCGGTCATCCCCTATATGGGTTATGCGCGGCAGGACCGGAAACCCGGGCCGCGTACCCCGATCTCGGCCAAGCTGGTCGCCAATCTGATCACGGTCGCAGGTGCGGATCGGGTGCTGTCGGTGGATCTTCATGCCGGGCAGATCCAGGGCTTCTTCGATATCCCGACCGACAATCTCTACGCCGCGCCGGTGATGTCGGCGGACATCAATGCGCGGTTCCGCGGGCGCAACCTGATGGTGGTGTCGCCCGATGTCGGCGGCGTCGTCCGCGCCCGGGTGCTGGCGAAGCGACTCGACAATGCGCCGCTCGCGATCGTCGACAAGCGCCGCGAACGCGCCGGCGAATCGGAGGTGATGAACATCATCGGCGAGGTCGAGGGGCGGTTCTGCATCCTGGTCGACGATATCGTCGATTCGGCGGGGACGCTGTGTAACGCCGCCGCGGCGCTGCGCGAAGCGGGGGCCGAGGACGTCGTCGCCTATGTCACTCACGGCGTCTTGTCGGGCGGCGCGGTCGCGCGGGTCGAGGGATCGGAACTGCGCGAACTGGTGATCACCGACTCGATCGGCAACCATGAGTCGATCGGCGCCAGCGGCAAGATCCGCCATCTGCCGATCGCGCCGCTGTTGGGCGAGGCGGTGAAGCGGATCGCCGACGAGACGAGCGTGTCGAGTTTGTTCGACTAACGGGCGCCGTCACCCCGGACCTGTTCCGGGGCCCACGGCGCGGCGGAATGCAACCGTGCGATGAGCGGAGACGTGGATGCCGGACCGAGTCCGGCATGACGACGTAAAGGGTCAGCGCATCGAGAGCGCCACGATATGCTCGAACACCGCGGGGTGCAGCGGCTTGGCGAAGGCGCAGCCGTACTTATACTTGTCGCGCCACGCGACCACCGCCTCCAGCGCCGCCAGACCCGGCAGTGTCAGCCACACGATCGTCCCCGGCCATAATGTGAAGCTGGTCTCGGCGCGGAAGCCCGACATCGACAGGTCGGTGACCTCGATCTCGAAGCGGGTCTGACCGCGATCGCGCAGGTGCGCGCGCATCTTGACCGACTTGCGCAGCGCCCGACGGGCATCGTCGTCGATTGCGTCGAAGGGTGGCGTGAACGTCGGCTGTTCCATGCCCGCCGGCTTGGCACGGCAGTGGTTAGCGTTCGGTAAATGCTTCAGCGCGCTGGCTTTCGCCCGCGCTTGCGGATTGCGGCGCGCGTACCCCGCGGCGATCGCGGCGCTTCAGTTCGGCCTTCAGGTCTTCGGGCCTGGGCGCGACCAGGAAGCCGAAGCTGACATTGCCCTCGCGGGTCTCGACGACGTGGTGCAGCCGGTGCGCCTGGACGATCCGCTTCATATAGGCCGCCTTGGGCAAATACCGGGTCGGGATCCGCCGGTGGACGATGATGTCGTGGAAACCGAAATAGATCGCGCCATATGCCGCGATCCCCGCGCCGATCCACACCAGCCCCGGCCACCAGCCGAGTTGCAGCCCGCCGAAGATCAGCAGGAACGACGGCACCGCGAAAATGGCGGCGTACAGGTCGTTGAGCTCCCAGGCGCCGTGCCGCTCGCGGTGGTGGCTTTCGTGGAGAAACCAGCCCGGGCCGTGCATGATCCAGCGGTGCGCCGCATAGGCAAAGCCTTCCATCAGGCAGAGCGTGAGGAGGAACAACGGGATGCCGACAGACCAGGACATCCGCCGCATATAGGTGTGCGCCCTTGCAAAGGCGAGCCGCGACGTGCTTTAGGCGAGGCATTCCCGATCTTTTACGAGAGGCGCGTGGCCCCATGAATATCCACGAATATCAGGCGAAGGAATTGCTCGCCAAGTTCGGCGTGCCCGTGCCCGCGGGCTTTGCGGCGCTGACCGTCGACGAAGCCGTCGCGGCCTCGAAGCAGCTGCCGGGGCCGCTCTACGTCGTGAAGGCGCAGATCCACGCCGGCGGCCGCGGCAAGGGCAAGTTCAAGGAACTCGGCCCCGACGCCAAGGGTGGCGTGCGGCTGGCGAAGACCGAGGACGAGGTCCGCGCGGCGGCGACCGACATGCTCGGCAACACGCTGGTGACGATCCAGACCGGCGATGCGGGCAAGCAGGTCAACCGCCTCTACGTCACCGACGGCGTCGACATCGCCAAGGAATTCTACCTCGCCTTGCTCGTCAACCGTGCGAGCGGGCGGATCTCGATGGTCGC
>DATLME010000341.1:0-4016 GCA_035537395.1 Sphingomonas sp.
GACAACAACTCTGTCGCCTGTACCCGCAAAAGTCGTCGGCCGGGCAGTCAGCGGCGGTTCAGTGCGCAGGCGGAACAACCGGCGCGCACTGCGGGTTTTCACCGCCGCAAACGAAAGGGACATTGATGACATTCCACTCGAGGATCCTCGCTACCGCGGCGCTCGGCGCGCTGGTCACGACGAGCGCCTGCACCACCGATCCGCAAACCGGCGAACGGCGGATCTCGAAGGCCGCGATCGGTGGTATCGGCGGCGCGCTGGGTGGCTATCTGCTCGGGGATCTCGTCGGCGGACGCCGGGACCGGACCGAGAAGATTCTCGGCGCGGGGATCGGCGGGCTCGCGGGAGCGGGCATCGGCGCGTACATGGACAAGCAGGAGCGCGACCTGCGCGCCCGCACCGCGGGCACCGACGTGCAGGTGATTCGCGAGGGCGACAACCTCGTTCTCAACATCCCGTCGGGCATCACCTTCGCCTATGACAGCGCCGAGGTGCAGCCGCAGTTCCAGCGCACGCTGGACCAGGTCGCGAGCACGCTGTCCGACTACAACCAGACCTATATCGACGTGTACGGCCATACCGATGCCACCGGCAGCGACGCCTACAACCAGACCCTGTCCGAGCGCCGCGCGACCGCGGTCGCCGATTACCTGTCAGGCCGCGGCGTCCAGACCGCCCGGATCGGCACCCGTGGCTATGGCAAGACCCAGCCGATCGCGTCGAACGACACCGACGCCGGACGCGCGGCGAATCGGCGGGTCGAGGTCAAGATCGTGCCGATCACGCAGAACGACGTGCGCGGCTGACGCCCTCCGTCAGGCCGGGCGCAATTGTCGCCCGGCCGTCACGCTCGCCGCCCGGCGAAGAATTCGCGCAACAGGGCGGCGGCCTCGCCTTCACCGATCCCCGCATAGACTTCGGGGCGGTGATGGCAGGTCGGCTGCGCGAACACCCGCGCGCCATGCTCGACGGCGCCGCCCTTCGGATCGGGCGCGGCGTAATAGACTCGTGCGATGCGGGCATGCGCTATCGCCCCTGCGCACATCGCGCAGGGCTCGAGCGTGACCCACAGATCGCAATCCTCCAGCCGCTCGCGCTCGAGCGTCGCAGCCGCCGCGCGAATCACCCGCATCTCGGCATGGGCGGTGGGATCGTGCAGGCCGCGCGGCGCATTGCCCGCGCTCGCCACGATGCGTCCGTGGTGGACGAGCACGGCTCCGACCGGCACCTCCCCCGCCGCCGCCGCCTCGCGGGCGACGTCGAGCGCGACGCGCATCGGGTTCGGAAGCGAGAACATGCCGCCGCCCTGCCGCTGCCGGACGGCGGCGTAAAGCCTATTGGCCGTTGGCGGGGCGTTCCACGTTGACGGTGGGGACCGACACGGTCTTGTCCTCGGTACCGACGCTGACGCGCGCGACATCGGCCTTGAAGGTCGGCGCCTGGACGACGCCGGGGCTGGTCTGGTCGATCCCGATCATGCCGAACTGCATCAGTCCGACAATGACGAGGGCAGCCAGCCCGAGCAGGGCGAGAAGCGTGCGCATGTTGATATTCCCCTTTGCGAAACCGATTCGTGAACGTAACAACGCCGCGACGCCCACGCGGTTGCACCCGACGCCAGTGAGGCGGAGGTTGACGGCGGGCGGGTCAGTCGTTATCGGCGCCCACTTTCCGGGCAACCGAAATTCAGGATCAAACGCATGTCGCGCATTTGCGAGCTGACCGGCAAGGGCCGGCAGGTGGGTCACAATGTTTCCCACGCCAATAACAAGACCAAGCGGACCTTTCTGCCCAATCTGCAGAATGTCACGCTGATCTCCGATTCGCTCGAGACGAGCGTGCGGCTGCGGGTTTCGACCCATGGGCTGCGCTCCGTCGAGCATAATGGCGGTCTCGACAATTGGTTGGTGAAGACCAGCGACGACAAGCTGTCGCTGCGTTGCCGCCGCCTGAAGCGCGACATCGTCAAGAAGCGCACGCTCGCCGCCGCATAAGGTGGTGTCGACGCGTTGGCCGGCCCGCCGCTCCCACGAGCGGTGGGCCGGACGCGTTTGTGGCGCCGGCTAGCCGTCGAGCCGGAACTTGAGCAGCAGCGTGCGCTGCAGCCGCGACTGATTGTCGTCGGATACCAGCCAGACGATCGTCGCGCCGCCCTCGCGCGTGGTCGCGATCCCTTCGAAATTGTCGTGGATCAGCGGGCGATCTAGCGTGGCAAGGTGCTCGGGACGGATTACCCGTCCGGGCGCCAGATCGCGCGCCTGGATCCGCATCAGCCGCGTCGCGAATCGATAGGGCAGGTAGAAGGCGCGCTCCAGCACGAGCAAGTCGCCATTCGCCGACTCGGTCGCGTCGACGACATCGAAGCGCCCCTGGACGACATAGGCCGATCGCGCCGGCGCGGCGCCCGCGGTGGGATCCTGCGGGAAGATCAGAAGGTCGCGCGTACGCTTGCGCGTCGCTGGGCTGCCCCGCCACCGTTGCGCCGGTACCGGCGTTTCCTCGCTGATCACGACGAAGCGCCCGTCGGCAAGCGGCGCCAGCGTTTCCGCGCCACCATTGCTGTACCAGCGCCGCATCGCCGCCGGCCGGGTCGATCGTTCGACACGGCGCAAGTCCGCCGAGTAACGCCAGATCGCATTGTCGTTTTCGAACCCGACCCATGCGCGGTCGTCCGCAGCGTCGACCGCGAGCGATTCGCTGTCGCGGTCGCGCTTGTCCCACCCCGGTCCCGGGCCGCCCGGCAGCGCGCCTGCCTCGAGCGCGCTAATCCGCCAGTCGCGCCCGAGCCGGAAACGCAGCAACTGGCCATTGTCGCCGAGCAACACGAAGCGGTCACCATCGATCGCGAGCGCGGAGAAGCCGCCAAAGCCGCTCGCCCGGCTCGCGAGCGACAAGCCACCGAGAAAGCGCAGGGCGCCAACGCGTTTCCGAGTCGGATCGCCCGGCGCGAGCGTCACGCGCGCCGTAGTGACGGTCATCGCGGGCGGATAAACCCGCACCGGTTCCTCGCCGGCCCAGCCGGGAACGATCAACAGCACGGCTAAGACGACGAAGAGGATGCGCACGCCGCCTCATAGCCCGCGCGCCACGCGGCGGAACCCTGAACCCACGATAACGAAGGCATTCAGGCTCGGCTCAATGCGACTCGGCCAAAAGCAATCCATCGGCAGTGACCGGGCGGCCAATCGGCAGCCACACCGCCACGGATTTCGAAGGGAGAAGACCCATGTTCAAGAAACTGACCCTCGCAGGTGCCGTTCTCGCCATGGGCGCGACCTCACTGGTTCCGGCGACAGCCACGGCCCAGCGCGGCGGCGGCTATTATGGCGATCGCTACGACCGCAGCTACAACGACCGCCGCTACAATGATCGTCGCGACGATCGCCGCTATGACCGCCGCAACTATCGCGGTCGCCAGCAGCGCTGCGACAATGGCGACGGCGGCACGGTGATCGGGGCGATCGCAGGCGGTCTGCTCGGCAACACCGTTGCGGGTCGCGGCGACAAGCTGCTGGGCACCGTCATCGGTGCCGGTGGTGGCGCACTCGCCGGCCGCGCGATCGATCGTTCAGACAATCGCGGATACTGCCGCCGCTAACGCTGCGGCAGTGCTAGAGCCCTCCGGTTGCGTATCGAGGGTAGAAGGGTCGGCTCGCGAGAGCCGGCCCTTCTTTTTGTTCGGCGAATTCCGTTTCCGCGCTCGCCATCCGGACCGGACGGGGACCTGAGGATCAGTACATGTGCTGGCCGCCGTTGATGCTCAGTGTCGATCCGGTCACGAACCCTGCCTCGTCGGAACACAGGAATGCGACGCCGCGCGCGATCTCGGATGCTTGACCAAGGCGCCCTACCGGGATCTTGGCAACGATCTTCTCCAGCACGTCGGCGGGCACCGCGGCGACCATGTCGGTATCGATATAGCCCGGCGCGATCGCATTGACCGTCACCCCGACCTTGGCGCCTTCCTGGGCCAGCGCCTTGGTGAAGCCATGGATCCCCGATTTCGCCGCCGCGTA
>DATLME010000342.1:0-3037 GCA_035537395.1 Sphingomonas sp.
CTCTGCCTACAGCGCTTCTTCCGCATGGACATGGAGGCCGCGACCCGCGTCATGCTCCACGTCCACCAGAAGGGGGTCGGGGTGTGCGGCGTGTTCAGCTACGAGGTCGCGGAGACCAAGGTCGGCCAGGTCATCGACTTCGCCCGCCAGAACCAGCACCCGCTGCAATGCACGCTCGAAAAGGCGTGACGACGGGACGTCTCTAGACCTCCCATTCCCGTCACCCCGGACTTGGTCCGGGGTCCCGCTATTCAGCGATCCGGTAAAAAGTTTTCCGTTCGTGCTGAGTAGAGACCGAGTAGCTCCCGCCAGGGAGCGTATCGAGGGCTCGTATCGAAGCACAGGTTCCGCGCGCCAACCTGTCCTTCGGTACGGGCTCTCGATACGCCGCTAACGCGGCTACTCGATTCCTACGCAGGACGAACGGATGGAGAGAACAGCCGAAGCAGCCGAGGCGTCCCAGCCCCGCCTGCCCGTGCTCGACATTCTCCGCGGGATCGCGATCCTCGGCATCCTGTTCATGAACATCAACGACATGGGCCAGTCGATCCTCGCCTCGTCGGTCGACATCCGCCATCTCGGCTGGACCGCGGCGGACCGGGCCGCCTGGTGGGTGCGCGAGCTGTTCGCGAGCGGCACCGCTCGCGCACTGCTCGAGATGCTGTTCGGGGCGGGCATGGTCATTCTTACCGAACGCGCCGCGGCGGCGGCCGGGAGCTGGGCGGAAGAGGGCGAGCTGATGCGGGGCTATGTCCGCCGCAACCTCATCCTCGCCGGGTTCGGCGTCGTCCACGTCTTCGTGCTGCTCTGGCCAGGAGATATCCTCCACAGCTACGGGATCGCGGCAATCGTGGCGTTCCTGTTCCGGCGGCTCGAGCCGCGCTGGCTGCTCGCGATCGGGCTGTTCGCCGCGCTCGCGCAGCTCGCCACGGCGCTGCCGAGCTCGTCCCCGCGCGCCGGGGCGTCGGTCGCCGCGCTCCGCGACGTGGCGGAGGAGATCGTCCGCGAGGATGCGGCACGCACGGGCTCGGCGCTCGACTGGGCGGGGGCTGCATGGCATTACTTCGCGAGGTTTCAGACCAGCGGCGCCGAAATCGGCGTGATCTGGGAGGCGGCGAGCGTGATGCTGATCGGCGCGGCGCTGTTCAAGCTGGGCATCCTGCAGGGGCAGCGCCCGCGACGCTTCTATCTCGTCGCGATGCTCGCCGGCTATGCGATCGGCCTGACGCTGCGTGCGATCGGGGCAGTGGAGATCACGCGCTTCGACGGCGCGTGGCAGTCACGCTGGGCGACCTACGAGACCGCGCGGCTGGCGATGACGCTTGGGCACGTCGCGCTGATCAACCTGATCGTCACCACGGCGATCGGCGCGCGGCTGTTGCACCCGTTCGCCGCGGCGGGGCGCGCGGCGCTGACGATCTACATCCTTCAGTCGGTAATCTGCCTCTGGGTGATCTTCCCGCCATTCGGGTTTGCGCTCTACGGGGAATTGGGCTGGGCACGATTGATGCTGCTCGCGCTGGCGATCGATGCGGCGCTGCTGCTGGCGGCTACCGTGTATCTGCGGCATCTTGCGATCGCACCGGTCGAATGGGCGTGGCGCTCGCTTGTTTTACGCCGTCGTCTGCCCTGGTACCAGACGGGGTAATCCCCCGGTGCCATCTTGCTTTCCGCCGTGCCTCCGGCTATGGGCCGCCCGTCCGGCGGGTTGGTGCTCGCGGAGGAAGGCGCGGAGGTTCGGCCTCACGCGCCCTTTTCGCAATCAGCGTCTAGATCCTCCGCTCACCGGTTCGTCCGGGTGTCGCGCACGGTATTCGGCCGTCGCGACGTGTTGGCCAAGACCGCCGGATTCAACCGGCTGGCCGGAAATACGTACAGGAAACCTGCTTTATATGGCTACCCAGCCCCTTCCCACCCGTGACGATTTCGCCGCGATGCTCGACGAGATGTTCGGCGGCGCCGACAGCTTCGAAGGCCGCGTCGTCCACGGCACCGTTACCGCCATCGAGAACGATCTCGCCGTCATCGACGTCGGGCTCAAGTCCGAAGGCCGCGTGCCGCTCCGCGAATTCGCCGCTCCGGGTCAGAAGGCCGAGCTGAAGGTCGGCGACGAAGTCGAAGTCTATGTCGACCGCGTCGAGAACATGCACGGCGAAGCGATGCTGTCGCGCGATCGCGCCCGTCGCGAAGCCGCCTGGGACAAGCTGGAAACCGAATTCGCCAAGACCGCACGCGTCGAAGGCGTGATCTTCGGCCGCGTGAAGGGCGGCTTCACTGTCGACCTCAGCGGCGCCGTGGCGTTCCTGCCCGGCTCGCAGGTCGATATCCGCCCGGTCCGCGACGTCACCCCGCTGATGGACATTCCGCAGCCGTTCCAGATTCTGAAGATGGACCGCAAGCGCGGCAACATCGTCGTGTCGCGTCGCGCGGTCCTCGAAGAAACCCGCGCCGAGCAGCGTTCGGGCCTGATCCAGTCGCTCCACGAGGACCAGATCATCGACGGCGTCGTCAAGAACATCACCGATTACGGTGCGTTCGTCGACCTCGGCGGCATCGACGGCCTGCTTCACGTCACCGACCTCAGCTACAAGCGCGTCAATCACCCGTCCGAGATGATCAACATCGGCGACACGGTGAAGGTGCAGATCATCCGCATCAACAAGGACACGCAGCGGATCTCGCTGGGCATGAAGCAGCTCGAGTCCGATCCGTGGGATGGTGCGGGCGTCAAGTATCCGGTCGGTGCCAAGCTGTCGGGCCGTGTCACGAACATCACCGAATATGGTGCGTTTGTCGAGCTGGAGGCCGGCATCGAAGGCCTGGTCCATGTCAGCGAGATGAGCTGGACCAAGAAGAACGTCCATCCTGGCAAGATCGTGTCTACCTCGCAGGAGGTCGACGTGCTGGTGCTCGAGGTCGACGAGGACAAGCGTCGCATTTCGCTCGGCCTCAAGCAGGCTCAGGCGAACCCGTGGGAGGCCTTTGCCGAGAAGCACCCGGCCGGGTCGGTTGTCGAAGGTGAAGTCAAGAATGCAAC
>DATLME010000343.1:0-11743 GCA_035537395.1 Sphingomonas sp.
ATGATCTTCTTGCCGTCCGGGAACTCCACCAGATCGACCTGCGGCTTCACTTCGGTCCACTTGTAGTTGGACAATGCGGCGATCTGAATCTCGCTATCGAAATGGCCGATGTTGCAGACGATCGCCATCGGCTTCATCGCCTTCATGTGATCGGCGGTGATGACATCGGCATTGCCGGTCGCGGTGCAGAAGATGTCGGCACGCTCGACGGCTTCTTCCATCGTCACGACCTCGAAGCCCTCCATCGCCGCCTGCAGGGCGCAGATCGGATCGACTTCGGTGACCATCACGCGCGCGCCGCCGTTGCGGAGCGACTGTGCCGAGCCCTTGCCGACATCGCCGAAGCCGGCGACGCAAGCGACCTTGCCGGCCAGCATGACGTCGGTGGCGCGACGGATCGCGTCGACCAGCGATTCCTTGCAGCCGTAGAGATTGTCGAACTTCGACTTGGTGACGCTGTCGTTGACGTTGATCGCGGGGAACGGCAGCTCGCCCTTCTTGGCGATCTCGTACAGCCGGTGGACGCCCGTGGTAGTCTCTTCCGAGACGCCCTTCAGGTTCTTGACGGTGTCGGTCAAGTAACCCGGATACTTGGCGATATACGCCTTCAGCGCGCGCTGGAACTCGACCTCCTCGTCGTTCTCGGGCTCGCCGAGAGAGTGGCCGGCCTCGAGCTTGGCGCCCCAGAGCGCGAACATCGTCGCGTCGCCACCATCGTCGAGGATGATGTTCGCGGTCTCACCGGTGGTGCCCGCACCCCAGTTGAAGATGTCGCCGACATAGTCCCAATATTCGGCCAGGCTCTCGCCCTTCACCGCGAACACCGGCACGCCGGTCGCGGCGATCGCGGCGGCGGCATGGTCCTGGGTCGAGAAGATGTTGCAGGTCGCCCAGCGGACGTCGGCGCCGAGCGCGGTCAGCGTCTCGATCAGCACCGCGGTCTGGATCGTCATGTGGAGCGAGCCGGTGATCCGCGCGCCCTTCAGCGGCTTGGTCGTGCCGAATTCGTCGCGCAGCGCCATCAGGCCGGGCATCTCGGTCTCGGCGATGTCGATCTCCTTGCGACCAAAGGCGGCAAGCGAGATGTCCTTCACGACATAGTCGACGGTCTCGGCGGCGAGTGCAGTGGCCACGCGAATTCTCCTGATTCTAATTTTTCGGCGAGCCGCATGCCCGTGCCGGATGGCCCGCGACATAGGCCGTCGACCACCTCAAATCAAATATAAAGATATCTTTATATGTCTGGTCAGGCGTTGCCCACGTCACTGACGAGCAGCCGCGGGTCGATCCCGGCGGCGCTGAACGCGCGCGCCCAGCGCGACGGTGCGGGCACATCGTAGAGCAGCGCGTCGTCGCCGGTGACGGTGACCCAGCCCGGGCTCGCGAGCTCGTCCTCGAGCTGGCCGGCACCCCACCCGGCATAGCCGAGCGCGACCACCCAGCGGCTCGGCCCGCTGCCCTCGGCGATCGCGCGCAGCACGTCGATCGTGCTCGACAACGCCCAGCGGCCGGCGACATCGATGGTGTCCTGCCCGCCCCAGTCGGGCGAATGGACGACGAAGCCGCGGCGCGTCTCTACCGGGCCGCCGAAGTGGATCGGCGCATCGGGCGCGGTGCCGTGCGCGATCTCGAACTGGTCGAGGACATCATGGAGCGTCAGCCCCTGGATCACCGCGCCAAGGCCGATGCCGACGGCGCCATCCTCGTCATGCGAACACATTGCGATCACCGCATGTTCGAACCGCGGATCGTGCATTCCCGGCATGGCGAGCAGGAACTGTCCGGAAAGAAACGAGATCTCGGTCATGCCCCGACCATACCGCGCAGGTGAGGCCGTCGCCATGCTTGAATTCGGCGCCGCGCTGCACGAGGTAGGCGGCGACCCGCGGTTTGCGGCGAGCCATGAAGGATTAGCAGATGACGATCAGCGTCGGAGACAAGCTTCCCACATCGACCCTCGTGAAGGTGACCGACGCCGGACCCGAGCAGATCGACAGCGACGCGTTCTTCGCGGGCCGCAAGGTCGCGCTGTTCGCAGTGCCGGGCGCCTTCACCCCGACCTGCTCGGTCAAGCACCTTCCCGGCTTTGTCGAGAAGCGCGCGGAGTTCGAGGGCAAGGGCATCGACGAGATCGCGTGCACCGCGGTCAACGATGCGTTCGTGCTGGGCGCGTGGAGCAAGTCGGCCGAGGCCGAGGGCATCACGATGCTCGCAGACGGCAACGGTGCGTTCGCCACCGCGCTCGGCCTGACGATGGACGGTTCCAAGTTCGGGATGGGTACGCGCAGCCAGCGTTATTCGATGATCGTCAACGACGGGGTGGTCGAGCAGCTTCACGTCGAAGCGCCGGGCGAGTTCAAGGTGAGTTCGGCGGAGTATCTGCTGAACGAGATCTGAGCGGCCGCTTCGTTGCGGTAGACATTGTCATTCCGGCGAACGCCGGAACCCAGAGCCTCAGGCGTTTGCATTGGTGGCTCTGGGTCCCGGCGTTCGCCCGGATGACGGGCCTGGGTGAGGCCCCGCATCTTGCCAGTGTCACGGTCGCCGCGTAACGCTGCCCGATGTCCAAAGCTTCCGCTATCGTAGCCGAACTCGACCGGCTTTACCGCGCATCCGTCGAACGTCTCCAGGCCGCCCTCACCGTCTATCTGACCGACGGGATCGCGCCCGACCCTGTCTCGCGCACCGACGGCTCGTTCGCCTATCCCGAAATCCGGCTGGTCTATCTTGGCGGCGACGACCGCCCGACCCCGCTGCGTTCGTTCGGGCGGCTGGTGACTCCGGGCGACTACCGGATCAGCGTCACCAAGCCGGGGCATTTCGCGGACTATCTGACCGAGCAGCTGACCTTGCTGATCGAGGATTACGACGTCGTCGTCGAGGCGGTGCCCGGCCGCCAGGAAATCCCCTTCCCGTACGTCCTCGATCCGGGGCATGCGCTGAGCCTCGACCAGGTTTCCGCGATCGAACTCGCGCGCTATTTCCCGGCGACCGAGCTCGCGCATATCGGCGACGAGATCGCGGACGGGCTGTGGGTCAGCGAGGAAGCGCGGCCGCTCGCCCTGTTCGATGCGCTGCGCACCGATTTTTCGCTGGCGCGGCTGCGGCACTATATGGGGACGCCGTCGGAGCACGCGCAGCGCTTCGTCCTGTTCACCAACTACCACCGCTATGTCGACGAGTTCGTGCGCTGGGCGGTGACCCAGCTCGGCCCCGACGCAGACGGCAATCCCAGCCGCTACACCGCGGTCTCGGGCGCCGGCAACGTGGTCGTGACCGCCGGCGAGGATCCGGACAAGCTCGTCACCGACAGCGCCTGGCGGCGTCACCAGATGCCCGCCTATCACCTGATGGCCGACGATCGCACCGGCATCACGCTCGTCAACATCGGCGTCGGCCCGTCGAACGCGAAGACGATCTGCGATCACCTCGCGGTGCTGCGGCCCGAGGCATGGCTGATGATCGGGCATTGCGGCGGTTTGCGGCCGTCGCAGCGGATCGGCGACTATGTCCTGGCGCACGCCTATCTGCGCGACGATCACGTGCTCGACGACGTGCTGCCCCCCGAGATCCCGGTTCCGGCGATCGCGGAAGTGCAGGTCGCGCTCGCGAAAGCCGCGGAGATCGTGTCGGGCCAGTCGGGCGAGGAACTCAAGCGGCGGCTGCGCACGGGCACCATCGTCACGACCGACGACCGCAACTGGGAGCTGCGCTATTCGGCCTCGGCGCTGCGCTTCTCGCTGTCCCGCGCGGTAGGCATCGACATGGAATCGGCGACGATCGCCGCGCAGGGCTATCGCTTCCGCGTGCCCTATGGGACGCTGCTATGCGTGTCCGACAAGCCGTTGCACGGCGAACTGAAGCTGCCGGGTCAGGCGAACCGCTTCTACGAGCGCGCGATCAGCGAACATATGCGCATCGGCATCGAGGCCTGCGAGCAGCTGCGCCTCGAGGGCGAGAAACTCCACAGTCGCAAGTTGCGCGCGTTCGACGAGCCGCCGTTTCGCTGATCCGGAAACCAACCGGTCGTGACGCGTTACGGTACCGTATCATTCCAGGGAGCCCCATGATGGCCGACACGCCCGACACGCCCAAGCCCGACGCCGACAAACCCGCCGCGACGCGCCGCCGGGCGCCCCGCGCCGCGCCGCGCAAGGCAGCGGCGCCGCGCAAGCCGGCCAAGTCGACCGAGGAGCAGGCGGACACCACCGCTGCAGCGGCGAAGCCCAAGGCGAGCGCAGCCGCGAAGACCGTCAAGCCGCGGTCAACCAAGCGAGCAACGCCTCGCCCGGCGGCGCGCAAGACGACCGGCAAGGTCGGCGCGGCAACCAGCGCGGCGCGCTCCGCCGTCGACAAGGCGGGCGACAAGGTCGGCGGCAAATGGGGACTGGCAGCGATCGCGGGCGGCGTCGCCGCTGCCGGCGCCGCGGCGGCAGCCCTGCTGACGCTCCGCGGCAGCACGCCCACTACCCGATCCAAGCCGGTCGACCAGGGCAAGGGCGCGCATCAGCCCGACGGGAGCGATTCGTCCAAGTCGTTCGAAGCGGGCATTGCCGACGAGAACACGATCCCCGAATGAACCGGCGACGCGTCGGCTCCGTCCCGCAGTGGTGCGGTCGGCGCGCATGTCGTCTCGCCTAATCGCGATCATGTGGTTAGGGCGGGAATGATGCTGCGGGTGGACCAGAATTGCCGTGCGATCGTGCGCGCGGAACAACTGACGGTGATCGTCGACGCGGCGCGCTATTTCGCGACGGCGCGTGAGGCGCTGCTGGAAGCGACCCACCGCGTGATGCTGATCGGCTGGGATTTCGACGCACGGATCGTGCTCGACCACGATGCGACCGAGGGACCGGCCAAGGTGGGGGATTTCCTGCTGTGGCTGGTCGATCGCTCGCCGGAGCTCAACCTGTATCTGCTGCGCTGGGACCTTGGCGCGATCAAATCGCTGTTCAGGGGCACGACGGTGGTGTCGCTGGTCAAGTTGATGCGCCATCCGCGCATCCATGTCCGGCTCGACGGGCATCATCCCACCGGGGCGTCGCACCACCAGAAGATCGTCTGCATCGACGATTGCCTCGCCTTTTGCGGCGGCATCGACATGACCGACGAACGCTGGGATACCTGCGATCATCGTGACGACGATCCGCGCCGGGTGAGCGCGAGCGGGAAGCCGCACAAGCCGTGGCACGACGCCACCACCGCGGTGGCCGGTCCGGCGGCGGCGG
This sequence comes from Sphingomonas sp., assembly GCA_035537395.1. Taxonomy (GTDB): domain Bacteria; phylum Pseudomonadota; class Alphaproteobacteria; order Sphingomonadales; family Sphingomonadaceae; genus Sphingomonas. The sequence goes on from DATLME010000343.1 coordinate 5,229, forward strand.
CGCTGGCGGAGATCTGCCGCGAGCGGTGGCTGCTCGGCACCGGCGAGACCTTGCCACCCGTGGACGCGGCGCGCTCCTGTTGGCCGGCGTCGCTGAAGCCGATGTTTCGCGATATCGACGTCGGGCTGGCGCAGACCCGCCCGGCGATGCCCGGCGACGAGCCGGTTCACCAGATCGAGGCCTTGTTCCTCGATCAGATCGCGTCCGCGAAGCGCCACATCTATTGCGAGAGCCAGTATTTCGCGTCACGCCGCATCGCCGAGGCGATCGCGCGCCGGCTCGACGAACCCGACGGGCCCGAATTCGTCATCGTCAATCCGGTGACGGCGCAGGGCTGGCTCGAACCGCTGGCAATGGACACCGCCCGTGCGCGGCTGCTCGAGGCGCTGAAACGGCGCGACCGGCACGGCCGGTTGCGGATGTATCATGCCCATACGGCCGGGGGCGAGCCGATCTATGTCCATGCCAAGCTCACGGTGGTCGACGATCAGCAATTGCGTGTCGGCTCGGCCAATATGAACAACCGGTCGCTTCGGCTCGATACCGAATGCGACCTCATCGTGATCGCCGACGACGCCGCCACGGCAGCGACGATCGTCTCGTTCCGCGACAGCCTGTTGGCGGAGCATCTCGACGTCACCACCGCGCAGGTCGCAAAGGCGATCGCCGCGCATGGCTCACTGATCGGCGCGATCGAGGAACTGCGCGGCCCGGGACGATCGTTGCGCCCTTATGAGCCGAAGGAACTGGCGTCGGTGGAGAAATGGCTGGCCGACAACGAGGTGCTCGATCCGGAGGGACCGGACGAGATGTTCGAAGCGCTCGATCGGCGCGGGCTCTTCCGCGGCCGGCTGCACAAGCGGCGACGCGCCTGACGTTCTTGCTATGTTCCGCAGCTTGCGGTATCAAAGCGCATGGCGAAACCCCGCCCTGCCCGCGGTGCGACGATCAATGACGCAAGCCGCCGCTTCAATCTGCCGCACAGCGAGGCGGATGGCGACTGGCTCGATTCGCGAAGCGCGATAGACGGCGAGCCGGCGCGGCTCAGAACCAGCGTGACGGTGGAGACGCCACGGACGATCATCAGCCGCAATGCGTCGCCCGACATCGGGTTCGACCGCTCGATCAACCCGTATCGGGGCTGCGAACATGGCTGCATCTATTGTTTCGCCAGGCCGAGTCACGCCTATCTCGATCTCTCGCCGGGCCTCGACTTCGAGAGCCGGCTGTTCGCCAAGCCCAGTGCGGCGGCGTTGCTGCGCGCCGAACTGGCCAAGCCGGGCTATGTCGTCCGGCCGATCGCGCTCGGCACCAATACCGACCCGTATCAACCGATCGAGGCGGATTGGCGGATCACGCGCGGCATCGTCGAGACACTTGCCGAGACCGGCCACCCGCTGACGATCACGACCAAATCCGACCGCGTGGTCCGCGACATCGATCTGCTCGCGCCGATGGCGGCGCGCGGGCTTGCGGCGGTCGCGATCTCGGTGACTTCGCTCGATCCCGCGATCGCGCGGACCGTCGAACCGCGGGCGCCGCATCCGGAGCGGCGGCTCGACGCGGTGCGACGGCTGAGCGCGGCAGGCGTCCCGACCTATGTGTCGATCGCGCCGGTGATCCCCGCGATCACCGACCACGAACTCGAGGCGTTGATCGGGCGCGCGGCGGAAGCTGGCGCGCGTGGCGTCTTCTACATTCCGGTGCGGTTGCCGCATGAGGTCGCGCCGTTGTTCAAGGCGTGGCTCGAGGAGCATTTTCCGGATCGCGCCGGCAAGGTGATGGCGATCATCCGATCGCTGCGCGACGGGCGCGACAACGATCCTGACTTCTTCACGCGAATGCGGGGCAGCGGCGCCTGGGCGGACCTGCTGCGCACACGGTTCAAGATCGCGTGCCGCAAGCATGGCTTCGACGGCGAGCGCATGGCGCTGCGCACCGACCTGTTCCGCGCGCCTACCGGTCCGCAAGGCGAGTTGTTCTAGCGATCGCCCGCGGATCGTCGGGGCATGCCGCGAGTTCTTGCGAGGACGTGGTGGCCAGCACCGCGAAGGAGACGATGATGGGCGAGCAGGACCCGGGCGGGAAGCCGGAGAACGACGAGACGACGCCCGAGACGGTCGAGGAGGATGGAACCGGCGGCGAGGAAAGCTCCGGCGCGGGCTATGGCAACAACGCCGGCTACCAGGGCGGGGCGGAGTCCGGCGCTGACAAGGAGGACGAGGACGCCGCCTAGGTGCGTCGGCCGCGTCATGCCGGAACGAGCCCGGCATGACGCGGTAGTCAGGCGGCCAGGCGGAAGTCCTTGAACTGTTCGCGCAACGCGGTCTTCAGCAGCTTGCCGGTGGCGGTGTGCGGCAGCGACTCGACGAACTCGATCGCGTCGGGCAGCCACCATTTGGCGACGTGCAGGCTGAGATGCGCGTTGATCTCCTGCGGGGTCACCGACGATCCCGGCTTGCGCACCACCAGCAGCAGCGGGCGCTCGTCCCATTTCGGGTGATAGACGCCGATCGCGGCAGCTTCGGCGACCCCGGGGCAGCCGACCGCTGCGTTTTCGAGCTCGACCGAGCTGATCCATTCGCCGCCGGACTTGATCACGTCCTTCGAGCGATCGGTAATCTGCATCGTGCCGTCGGGGTGGAGCACCGAGACGTCGCCGGTATCGAACCAGTTGTCCGCATCGACCGCGTCGGCTTCCGCACCGAAATAGCGCTTCACCACCCAGGGCCCGCGGACCTGGAGCTTGCCCGACGCGACCCCGTCGCGGGGCAGCACCGTGCCGGCATCGTCGACGATGCGCAGCTCGATCCCGAACGGGATGCTGCCCTGCTTGCAGACGAAGTCCAGCCGTTCCTCATGCCCCATCTCGGACCAATGCGGCGGCTCGCAGCCGGCGGTGCCGATCGGCGAGGTCTCGGTCATGCCCCAGAGATGCTTGACCGTCGCCCCCATTCCCATGACCCGGTCGATCATCGCGCGGGGCGCCGCCGACCCGCCGATCGTGACCTGCTGGAGATGCCGCGGCGCCTCCCCGGTCGTGTCGATATGCTGGAACATCGCCAGCCATACCGTCGGCACGCCGGCGGAATGGGTCACCTTCTCGTCGTTCATCAGCCGGCACAGCACTGCCGGATCGTTGACCGCGGAATAGACGATCTTCGCGCCCGCCAGCGCACAGGCGAAGGGCAATCCCCAGGCGGCGGCATGGAACAACGGCACCACCGGCAGCACCACCGCGCTCGGCGACAGGTTGAACACCCAGGGCGCGACCTCGGCCATCGCATGGATCATCGTCGAACGATGTTCGTAGAGCACGCCTTTCGGATTGCCGGTGGTGCCGCTGGTGTAGCAAAGCATGCACGGATCGCGTTCCGGCCCTTCGACCCACGTGTAATCGCCGGTCTCGCGATCGAGCAACGCGGCGAAGCCGTCCGCGCCGAGATCGTCGAACGCGACATAGTGGCGGATGCTGGTCCATTGCGATTTGAGGCGGTCGACGATCGGCTGGAACGCCACGTCGTAGAACAGCACCTGATCCTCGGCATGGTTGGCGATGTAGACGAGCTGCTCGTCGAACAGCCGCGGGTTGATGGTGTGGATCACCCCGCCCATCCCGATCGCGCCGTACCAGGCGACGAGGTGATGCGCATGGTTCATCGCGAGCGTGGCGACCCGATCGCCGGGGCGGACGCCGAGCCGTTCGAGCGCCTGGGCTAGCTTGCGGGCATCGCGCGCGACGCCGGCCCAATCGGTTCGGGTCTGGCGGCCATCCGCCCAGTGGGTGACGAGTTCGCGGTGCCCGTGCTCGCGCGCGGCATGATCGATCAGCCGCGGCACCCGAAGTTCGAAATCCTGCATTCCACCGAGCATGGTCGTCCTCTCACGGCGCTTCGCTGCGCCTGTCGGCCGAGGATGCCGGGAGTGGGCGCCGGGGGCAATCCCCGGGTGTGTCAGTTAGTGTTGCCGTGGGGGCGAACTCCGCCCTCGCCCTCGCGGTTAATTCAAGCCGGGGCCCAGGTGAGGAAGGAAGGCTGCGTAGCGCTGAACTCCATTTCGGGAGCCTTCCCAACTGGGCCCCGGCCTTCGCCGGGGTACAAGAATGGGTGGCCCTTTGGTCACCCCACCAATTGCAGCCGCGTCTCCGACGTCCGCAAGTTCACGCTGATAACCCCGGGCAGCCGCTCCAGATGGCCGACGAGCTCGCCGTCGAGCAGAAAGTCGCGACCGAGCAGGACGGTCGCTTCACCCTCTGGCAGCGGCGCGCGGACGCGGACTTCGCCACGGCCCCCGCGGCAATCTCCGAGCAGCCCGGCAAGCGCCGCGAACGCCGCCGGCTCGGCGACCGCGATCTCGACGACGAAGCGCGCCATCGAGGCGAGGCCTTCGAACGGCTGGATGCGCTTGACCGACACCCGCGGGGTATCCTCGCCCGGGCGGCGGTCGAGCTCGACGGTCGCCAGGCCGCAACCACCGGCGCGCGCCGCGTCCTCGAGATCCTTGGCGACCGCATCGTCGAAGCAGGTCGCAACGAACTGGCCGCTCGCGTCGGAGAGCGTCGCCATCAGATAACGCCGCCCCCGCGCCGAAGTCCGCCAGCGCGCATCCTCGACGAGCACCGCCATCATCGCACCGGCGCGGGTGCCGTCGTCGGGGATGGTGAGTTCGCCCAGCGCGGTGAACTGCCGCGCGCCGTGCATGCGCGCGAGATGCGCATGGCGGTCGACCGGATGCGAGGAGAAGTAGAAGCCGAACGCCTCCTTCTCCTGCTCCATGCGCTGCGCCAGCGTCCAGTTCACCGACCGGGGCAGCTTGATCGAATCGCCCGCGACGTCCTGCGCACCGAACAACCCGCCCTGCCCGCTGGTGCGGCCCTCATGGGTCCGCGCGGCGATCGCTAGGATCGTTTCGGCGGTGGCGTGGATGCCCGCGCGATTGGGATCGAGCGAGTCGAACGCGCCCCCTGCCGCCAGCGTCTCAAGCTGGCGCTTGTTGATCAGCCGCGGGTCGACGCGGGTCGCCAGGTCGTCGAGGCTGGTGAACGCGCCGTTGGTGTCGCGCTCGACTACGAGCCGGTCCATCGCGCCTTCGCCGACCGACTTCAGCGCGGCCAGCGCGTAGCGTACCGCGAGCGTGTCGTTGCCAGCGTCGTCGCGCCCGGTGACCTCGACGTCGAACTCGGCCCCGCTGGCGTTGATGTCGGGCCCGCAGATCGCGACCCCCATCCGCCGCGCATCGTCGACGAAGATGCCGAGCTTGTCGGTCTGCGCCATGTCGTAGCACATCGACGCGGCGTAGAATTCATGCGGGTGATGCGCCTTCAGCCATGCGGTCTGGTAGGCGAGAAGCGCATAGGCCGCGGCGTGGCTCTTGTTGAAGCCATAGCCCGCGAACTTGTCGATCAGGTCGAACAGTTCGTTAGCCTGCGCCTTGGGGATCTGGTTGACGCTGGCGCAGCCCTCGACGAAGCCCGCGCGCTGCGCATCCATCTCGGCCTTCACCTTCTTGCCCATCGCACGGCGCAGCAGATCGGCGCCGCCGAGGCTGAACCCGGCAAGCACCTGCGCGGCCTGCATCACCTGTTCCTGGTAGACGAAGATCCCGTAGGTCTCGGCGAGGATCGGTTCGAGCAACCGGTGCGGATAGGCGATCGGCTCCTGGCCGTTCTTGCGGCGGCCGAAGCTCGGGATATTGTCCATCGGGCCCGGGCGGTAGAGCGAAACGAGCGCGATGATGTCGTTGAAGTTCGACGGACGGACCGCCGCGAGCGTCCGTCGCATCCCCTCCGATTCGAGCTGGAACACGCCGACCGTGTCGCCCTTCTGGAGCAGCGCATAGACCCCGGAGTCGTCCCATTCGAGCGCGTCGAGATCGATGGCGATGCCGCGCTTGGCGAGCAGATTGCGCGCCTTTTGGAGCACCGACAGCGTCTTCAGCCCGAGGAAGTCGAACTTCACCAGCCCCGCGCCCTCGACATATTTCATGTCGAACTGGGTGACCGGCATGTCCGAACGCGGGTCGCGGTACAGCGGCACGAGCTGCGCGAGCGGGCGGTCGCCGATCACGACGCCTGCGGCATGCGTCGAGGAGTGACGCGGCAGCCCCTCGAGCTTCATCGCGAGATCGAGCAGCCGGCGGACGCCATTGTCGTTGGCATATTCCTTGGCGAGATCGGACACGCCGTTGAGCGCGCGTTCCAGCGTCCAGGGGTCGGTCGGATGGTTGGGGACGAGCTTGGCGAGGCGATCGACCTGGCCGTAGCTCATCTGCAGCACGCGCCCGGTGTCCTTCAGCACCGCGCGCGCCTTCAGCTTTCCGAAGGTGATGATCTGCGCGACCTGATCGCGGCCGTACTTCTCCTGGACGTAGCGGATCACCTCGCCGCGGCGGGTTTCGCAGAAATCGATGTCGAAATCGGGCATCGACACGCGTTCGGGATTGAGGAAGCGTTCGAACAGCAGCCCGAGCTTCATCGGATCGAGATCGGTGATCGTCAGCGCCCAGGCGACGACCGA
>DATLME010000344.1:0-12870 GCA_035537395.1 Sphingomonas sp.
GACCATGCCATGAACGCGATCACCCCGATCAAGCGCGCCGTCAACGCCGACACGATGGCGATCGCGCGCGAGGACACGGTGCTCAGCCCCCGCTTCTACACCACCGACTTCGCGGCCATGGATCGGCTCGACGTCTCCTCGATGCGCGCCGAATGGGATGGCCTGATCGCCGAGATGGCGGCCGACCCCAACCGCTTCCACTTCCGCCGCGCCGACGACTTCCGCGGCATCATCGAGACGCTTCCCGACGGCCTGCGCCAGGAGTTCATCGACTTTCTGGCCAGCTCGCTCACCGCCGAATTCTCGGGCTGCATCCTCTATGCCGAGATCGCCAAGCGGGTGAAGAACCCCGACATCAAGCAGCTGTTCAAGCTGATGAGCCGCGACGAGAGCCGCCATGCCGGCTTCATCAACGACACGCTGAAGGACGCGGGGATCGGGATCGACCTGGGCTTCCTGACGCGGTCCAAGAAATACACCTATTTTCGCCCGAAATTCATCTTCTACGCGACCTATCTCAGCGAGAAGATCGGCTACGCGCGCTACATCACGATCTACCGCCACCTCGCGCGGCACCCCGAGCTGCGATTCCACCCGATATTCGAGTGGTTCGAGCTATGGTGCAATGACGAGTTCCGCCACGGCGACGCCTTCGCGATCCTGATGCGGACCGATCCCAAGCTGCTGACCGGGGTCAACAAGCTCTGGATCCGCTTCTTCCTCGTCGCGGTCTACGCCACCATGTACGTCCGCGACCACAACCGCCCCGCCTTCCACAAGGCGCTGGGGATCGATCCCACCGAATATGACCGCCGCGTCTACACGATCTGTTCGGAGATCACGCGCCAGGTATTCCCGGTCGTGCTCGACACCGATGCCCCGCGCTTCGCGCGCGGTCTCGAACGGATGCGTCGTATCGCGGGCGCGATCGACGCCGCCAAGAAGCAGGGCGGTCTGATCGGCGGGGCCAAGCGCATCGCGCTGGTCGGGGCGGCCGCGGTTTCGTTCGCGCGGCTGTACCTCACTCCGGTCAAGCGCAACGAGGCGCCGGCGAGCATTCGGCTGGTCCCGGCCTGGTGACGCTCCCGCCGCTCCTGTTCGCGCTCCTGATGTGGTTCATCGGCACCGCCGCGGTCGTATGGCTCGACAGCCGCCCGCGGCGCACGTTCGCGACCAGCCTGACGCTTGCCGGCATGGTGGCGATCGGCGCGGCGGTGCTGGTGTGGAGCGCGGCAGACGATAGCAGCGCGGCCGGCGCCTATGTCGGGTTCGCGGCCGCGATCGTGATCTGGGGCTGGCACGAGATGAGCTTCCTGATGGGGATCGTCGCCGGGCCGAACCGTGCGGATTGCCCCGCGGGCGCAACCGGCTGGGTACGCTTGAAGGCCGCGACTGCGACCGTAATCCACCACGAGCTCGCGATCGCCGCGACTGCCATCGCGCTGTTCGCAATTACCTGGGGCCAGCCCAATCAGGCGGCGCCGCTCACTTTCCTGCTGCTGTTCGTGCTCAGGCTCTCGGCCAAGTTCAACTTGTATTTCGGCGTGCCGAACCTCAGCGACGAGGTGTTTCCCGCGCACCTCGCCTATCTCAAGAGCTATTTCCGCAAGCGCCGGATGAACCCGCTGTTCCCGGTCTCGATCCTGTTCGGCAGCGTCCTCGCCGCCTGGGCCTGGACGGCGGCGGATGCAGCGCCCGCGGGTAGCGGTGGTGCCGCCAGCGCGACGCTGATCGCAGGGCTCGCGGTGCTCGGGGTGGTCGAGCATCTGTTCCTGGTGTTGCCGATGCGCGACGCCAAGCTGTTCCGCTGGGCTGCGGAGAACAAGGTCGAAAAGGCCGCGGAAATCGAATTTGTGGGGAGAGGGCGATGAACTACGATGCACTGTTCGCGGAGCAACTCGACGGGTTGCGGGAGGCCGGTAACTACCGCGTCTTCGCCGAGCTCGAACGGCAGGCCGGCAGTTTCCCGCGCGCCAAGCGCTGGACCGAGGACGGCCAGGTCGAGGATGTCACCGTATGGTGCTCGAACGACTATCTCGGCATGGGCCAACACCCGAAGGTGCTCGACGCGATGCACGAGACGCTCGATCGCTGCGGCGCCGGCGCCGGGGGCACGCGCAACATTTCGGGCACCAACCACCAGCATGTGCTGCTCGAAGCCGAACTCGCCGATCTCCACGGCAAGGAAGCCGCGCTGATCTTCACGTCGGGCTATGTCTCGAACTGGGCGGCGCTCTCCACCCTCGCCTCACGGCTGCCCGATTGCGTGGTCCTGTCCGACGCGCTGAACCACGCCTCGATGATCGAGGGCATCCGTCACAGTCGCGCCGAGTGCAAGCGCTGGCGGCACAACGACGTCGCGCATCTCGACCAGTTGTTGTCCGAGGTCGCGCCCGGCCGCGCCAAGCTCGTCGCGTTCGAGAGCGTCTATTCGATGGACGGCGACATCGCGCCGATCGCCGAGATCCTCGACGTCTGCGAAAAGCACGGCGCACTCACCTATATCGACGAGGTCCATGCGGTCGGCCTTTACGGCCCGCGCGGCGGCGGGGTGGCCGAGCGCGAGGGGCTGATGCACCGGATCGACGTGATCGAGGGCACGCTGGGCAAGGCGTTCGGCGTGATGGGCGGCTATATTACCGCGTCCAAGACCCTGTGCGACTTCGTCCGCAGCTTCGCCAGCGGCTTCATCTTCTCGACCGCGCTTCCCCCCGCGCTCGCTGCGGGCGCCATCGCGTCGATCCGCCATTTGAAAGAAAGCCAGATCGAACGCATTCGCCACCAGAATCGCGTGAGGATCGTCCGCGAGCGCCTCGACGCGCTCGGCATCCCTCATTTGCCCAATCCCAGCCACATCATCCCGGTGATGGTCGGCGACGCGCATCATGCCAAGATGATCAGCGACTGGCTGATGGCGAACCACGGCATCTATGTGCAGCCGATCAACTACCCCACCGTCCCGATGGGCACCGAACGCCTGCGCATCACGCCCTCCCCGGTCCATACGGACGGCGATATCGATCGGCTGGTCGAGGCGCTGAGTGAGATCTGGTCCGAATGCGCGCTCATGCGGCGGGAACTTGCGGCATAGCGGTTACGTCGTCACACCCGCCTCGAACGATCCGTCACTCCGGACTAGTTCCGGGGTGGACGGTCCCGCAGGTTCAACGCCCGTAGCTCAAGCAGCACGGTGGATGCCGGAACAAGTCCGGCATGACGGGTGGTGCGGACGCTGAGATGGTTTCTCGATGTCGCTCGATACGAACGGGGTGGGCAGCCGGGACACGCCGCTCTTAGCGGTGCGAGCCCCCCTTCCTCGGTCCGTTCCGAACGAAGTCGAGAAAACCGGCACAACGCACCCGGCGCGTATCAGTCGTGCAACCGCCGTCGCACCAGCATCAGGGTCAGCGTCACGCCGACGAGCACCAGCGGCACCGCGACCGCCATTGCCACGTCGTCATCCCGGACCTGTTCCGGGATCCACGGTACCGCAGGTTCGCCGCTTGATGATCGCGCGGCGTGGTGGATGCCGGAACTAGTCCGGCATGACGGGATAGAAGGTTTCTCGACTTCGCTCGAGAAAACCGGCGCAACGCACCCGGCCCGTATCAGTCGTGCAACCGCCGTCGCACCAGCATCAAGGTCAGCGTCACCCCGACGAGCACGAGCGGCACCGACACCGCCATCGCCACGTCGTGATGCAGCCCCGGCACCGCGTCGAGCACATGTCCGACGAGCGCGACCAGATAATAGCTGATCGCCACCACCGACAGCCCCTCGACCGTCTGCTGCAACCGTAATTGCAGCCGCGTTCGCTTGTCCATCGAGGTCAGCAGGTCGCGGTTCTGCCTCGCCAGCGCGATGTCGATGCGGGTGCGGAGCAGCTCACTGGTCCAGGCTGCGCGCTGCGACAGATCCTCAAGGCGCGTCGAGAAGCTGTCGCAGGTGCGCACCGCCGGCGTCAGCCGCCGCTCGGTGAAATCGGCTAGCGTCTGGTGCCCCCGGACCGTGCCGATCCGCAGCGACGCGAGCCGATCCATGCTGAGCTTCGCATAGGCACTGGTCGCGCTCATCCGGTAGCGCGTCTCCGCGACCAGTCGGGCGAGTTCGGCCGACAGGAAGGTGAGCTCGTCGAGCAGGCGATCGTCCTCGGACGTACGCTCCGAAACCGCCCGGGTCAGTTCGGCCAGCCGCGTCTCAAGGGCGGTCACCGCCGGCGTCAGCTGCTGGGCAAGTGGCAGCCCGAGCAACGCCATGTTGCGGTAATTGCCGAGCTCCTGGATGCGCAGCACCAGCTGTGCTGGCTCATCGCCGGCCAGGTCGCGATCGAGCACCAGCAACCGGCCATAGCCATCGTCGTGAAGCCGGAAATCGGAGACGATCCGCGCCGCGCCGTCCGCCACGTCGCAGATCACGGTCGCCTCGCTCGAGAACCAGGCGTCGCGCTCGCCAGGGGCGGGTTCTGGTACGCCGCGTGCCACGATCGCGAGCTGGGTCGCGCGGATGATGTCGCCCGGCATGTCGGCCAGGATCGCAGCGAGCAGCGGTTCGAAATGCGCAGGGTCGAACGGCGCATCGAACCCACCGTCGCGGATCAGGGTGTAGCTGGCGAATTCGGTGTGGCGTTCCCAGACCAAGGTGATGCCATCGAGGACGAACGCCGCGTATTTACGCGCGATCGGCACCACCGCGCGGGCGTTCACCGTCAACGCGTCGATATGCTGGCGCGCCGCCTCGCCCGCATCTTCGCCGAGCAGCGTGACGATCTGCATCAACCGGCACGGCGCCGCGAAGCGGGGCAACCGTCGGACATGCATTTCCTCGGACAAGGAGGCGCGTAGGGCATGATTGCCGATCATGCCGGCGTGATCTCGAGACGACCGGAAGCCGCAAGCGCCGCCCCACCCGCCCGTTGCGAACGACGTCGGGAAGCCGTCGCAAGATCGGACGCCGGAGCGTCTCGACTTCGCTCCCGGCGAGCGGGAAAAGCAGCCGTCGTTCGCGCCAGTGCACGCTCAGAGCCCGCGCCACCCGAAGCGGTCGCGCGGGCCGCGCTCATTTCCTGGCGGTCGTCGGCGCCGGTTCGTTCTTGACCGTCATCGCTGCCGGCTTGTTGAACGCGGCCGGTACCGCGGTCGCGGCACCCGGTCCGCCCTCGGGCGTCGCGGTCGCCATCGCCGGCCCTCGCAGTACCGGTGCCTGATCGATCATGCTCACGCCGCCGAGCGGCTTCGACAACCCCTGGTGGCAGGTCGTGCAATTGACCTTGTACACGTCGCCATGCGGCCCCTTGCGGTTCGCGGGGAACACTGGCGTCAGCGTCGTCAGATAATCGAGGTTGATGTCGCGGACCATCCGGATGCCGTAATAGGCGGTACCCCGTTGCGCGCGGCTGAGGTTCCACGCGCGGAACGACTGGCTGTTGTGACAATAGGTGCAGTTGACGCCGAGCGCGGAGCTGATGTGCATCATCAGCCCGTAGCTTTTCTCCGCATCCTTGATCGACACGATATGGTCGGACGACGGCAACGCCTGGCTCGATGCGACGCGAATGGCCGCCTTGCCCCCGAGATAGGACGCGAAGGGATCCGACGGCAGCGACGAATAGCCGACATTGGGGTCGGGCGAGTTCTGGCCGTGCTTGTTGCCGCGGATCGACCCGGGATTGGGCGCCCCGGCCGTATTTGCCCATTTATACTCGGGCACCGCATTGCCACGGTGGCACGTGTAGCAGGTGACTCCGGTCTGCTTGACATGGCTCGACCAGCGCGAGTTGATCGTCTGGGTCATCTGCAGCATCCGACGCGCGACGATCTTGGTGTATTTCTCGTCCGACGCCATGTTCTCGGGATTGTGGCAATAGGTGCATCCCTGCTCGGCGGGGGCGACCCATTGGTTCATCTCGGCCATCAGATGGTCGAACCGCTCCTTGCTCACCCCGGCAAGCACCTTCACATTCTGGTAGCTCTCGCCTGCGGTCGGCCCGCCGTCGGGGGGCAACGGATAGGGCGGCGGCGGGATCGCTGCCGCCTCCGCGATGCTGCTGCGGTCGACGATCTGTTCGAGCCCGGTGCCGCGAAAGCCGGTCTGGGTCGAATCCTTGGCGCCGAGCTCGCAACCGCCGAGCAGCATCGCCGCCGCCGCGGCGCCGGTGACCGCAAGGGTCCGCGTCAGGTCGGTCATTGCGACGCTCCCGGCAAGGTTGCAGGATCGATCGTGCCGGTGCTCGGATAATCCGGCGCATAGCCGTGCAAGACCGCCCATAGGTACCAATTGTCGACGACGGTTCCCGTCAGCAGGATGCCGATCGCGCCCGATAGCGGGCAGAGCACCGCGAACCACCAGGCCCAGCGGTGGATCGATTCCGCGGTCGCGTTGAACCCCATCGTCCAGCGCCAGAACAGTGCACCGCGTTCGAAGGCGGTACCACGATCGGTGATCTGCTCGATCTCGCGCTCGCTGCCGTAGCGTGCGGTGGCGAGGATCGTCGCACCGTGCATCGCGAACAGCATCGTCGATCCGTAGAGGAACACGATCGAGAGGCAATGGAACGGGTTGTAGAAGAGATTTCCGTAGCGGATCGAGAACGCGGCGGTCCAGTCGAGGTGCGGGAAGATGCCGAACGGCACCGCCTCCGCCCAGCTTTGCATCAACAACGGCCGGATGAAGCCCAGCGTCAGGATCAGCGAGATGCCGGCGCCGAACGCCCAGGCGACATGATTGCCGAGCCCGAGCGCCTTGGCGCGGCGAAAGGTTCGCAGCCACCACAGGATCAGCGCGCTCGACATGAAGAAGCCCGCCATCTGCCACCAGCCGCCCTCGGCCAGCGGCACGAACGGGGTGAAGCCCCATTCCGGGCCCGGGGGTTCGAGCGCAAGCCAGGGGAGCTGGCGGGCGAACTGGATCGGATCCCAGTTGACGCTGGCCCACATGTTGAGCCCGATGATCTCGAACGAGAGGAAGGCGCACACCAGCGACGCGATGCCGAGCTTGCCGAGATAGATCGGCCCGATCTGCGCGGCGCCGAGCTTGCCGGCCCAGTAATTGTAGAAGCTCGATTGGCCGCGGACGAAGCTGCCGGTGCGGATCACCGGCCCGGTTTCCAGCGGTCCGCGCAGCTGCACCTGGGTGAACATGTTCTGATAGCGTGGCATGACCTATACCCCCCTCACGACCAGATCGGCAGGTTGAGCCACCAGGTCCACCATTCCGGCCAGCCGCGCGTCCACAGCGGCCCCGAGATGATGATGCACACCGCGCTCCAGAACCCTGCCGACAGCGCCAGGAACAAGCCGAGCCGGTGGATGCCGAGCGTCCCGACCGAATAGCCGATCGTGTCGCGGAAGAAGGCGTCCTCATATTCGGGCGACTTGACCGCTTCGCCCTTGGGCGGGTTGACCGCGGACAGCACCAGCGCGCCGTGGAACGCCAACGCGCCGCCGGTCACGAAGAAGAAGCTGACCGCCAGCATGTGCGCGGGATTGTAGTGGAAATGCAGATATTGGTAGCCGGTGTTCGACACCCAATCGAGATGGCTGAAAATGCCGTAGGGGAAGCCGAACCCCCAGGCGCCGAGCAGCCACGGGCGGATCACCACCAGGCTGACATAGGCGAAGATCGCGAAGCCATAGGCGAATGGCACGTGATAGCCGATCCCGAGCTTTCGGCAGATCTCGACCTCGCGTAGCGCCCACGACGTGAACGCTGCGATCGCGCAGACCGTAATGATCTGCCAGAGACCACCCTCCTGCAGCGGCGCAAGGCCGAGGCCATAGCTGATGTCGGGCGGGGCGATGTTGATCAGCCACGGGTTCCACGTCTGCTGGATCGACGCCCCATAGAAGATGAGGGCGGTGCCGAGCGAAGCGGTGATCGCGGTGACGACCCCGAAAAAGCCGACATAGAAGGGGCCGACCCAGAAATCGAACAGGTCGCCGCCGATCAGCGTCCCGCCCCTGACCCGGTATTTTCGCTCGAAGCTCAGCAGCGCCATGCCAACCCCTCCCGACCGCCATCAGGCGGTCGCCGTTCCTTGAAACATTCATTCTCGAGTGAGCGGCGGCGAACGGAGGCCCGTCACCACCCACTCGAGATCGTTCGCGAACCCGATCGTCAGGTTCCGCCAGCGGGCGCGGTCGAAGTTGCCGCAACCGGCGCGGTACGCGGGCCATCGAGCCAGTTGAACTTATTGGTGCTGAGCAGGATGAAATGGATCAACAGTGCCAGCACGAACAGGAATATGAATAGCGCGACGAGCGTGCGTCGCGGGTCGAAGATCAGCCAAAGTCTCCACATGTCGTGGCTCCCAGTTTTAAGGTTTCAAGATCAGACTGGGCTGGATCACAGCCAAGGACGCCAGTTCCACACCAGGATATGAGCGACGATCGCTATCGCGGTGAAAATTAGGAAGCTCATGATGAAGATCTTGTGGAACTCCTTGGCTTCTTCTGGGCTGAGATAAGTTCCCGGCCCGATCCTTTCTTCGGTATTTCTGATATCCGTCATCTTACGTCTCCGTGGTTCCCGTCGAGGACAGGAGCGTAAGGTGCGCTCCCCGGCGGCGGCATCCGCGCGGGCACGATGCCCACGAGGATGGGGTGGACCGCAGCGATCCGGATTGGATCGGGCGGGCATGGCTGGGCGCGATCACGTCGCGCTCTCGGTGATTGCGAGCGCCAGGCGCTCGGGAGTGACGGAGGCTTCGCCGGCACGGCGCGCGGCGCGCTCGGCGGCGTCGCGGATGCGCTTGGCCATCGAGATCCGCACCAGCACGGGCGCACGCTCGACGACCGCGTCCAGTTCGCTCTTGGCTGCATCGTCCCACGCCAATTCCCGCTCGATCCGCGCGGGGGTCGCTTCCGCCTTGTCGAGCTGTCCCGCCAGCGGGAGGATGTGGAAGAGCGCGTCGAACAACGCGTTGCAGACTTCCTGGATCAGATAGGTCGCACCGGCATAGCCCATGAACGGTGTGCCGGTGTGGCGACGGATCACCGCGCCGGGGAAGCTTGCCGGGATATAGACCCCGCGCATCCCCCCCGCTCCGCCGGCCGCCTCGGCCATGTACATCCGCTCGTTGAAGCTGCCGAACAGCACCAGTGGCGGGTTGGTCGCGATCATGTCCTTGATCGACTGGTTGTCCGATTTCGTCCCCGCGCAGCGCGACACCGCAAAGTTGCAGGGCAGCCCCATATCGTCTTCGAGGAACTTCCGGATGCCGCGGGCATAGGTGTCGGTCGCGACGATCCCGAAGCTAGCGGTGCCGAAGAAATCCTGGGTAACCGAGCGCCACAAGTCCCAGAGCGGCTTGATCGTGGTGTGCTTCTCGCGCTCGATGAACGGTTCGGGGTCCAGCCCGGTCAGCTCGCCCAGCTTGCGGAGGAACAACGTCGTCGATTCCAGCCCGATCGGCGCTTGCAGATACGGCCGCTCCAGCGCCTCGCACAGTCCGCGACCGAATTCGCGGTACAGGCAGACGTTGACCTGTGCGTTCGCCAGCTTCTTCACGTCGGCAAGGTGACTGCCGAGCGGGAAGGCCATGTTCACCTCCGCGCCGATCCCCTCGATCAGTCGGCGGATCTCGGCCAGGTCGGACGGCATGTTGAAGGTGCCGTACATCGGCCCGATGATGTTGACGCGGGGCTTCTCGCCTTCGCGCAGCTCCTTCAGCGCCGGCACTTTCTTCGGCCCGAACTGGGTCCAGAGCCAGGTCAGCGCGCGGTCGCCCGCCTGCCACTGGTCCTCGTCGATCGTGCGCGGCAGGAAGCGCTGGATGTTGGTGCCCTCGGGCGTCACCCCGCCGCCGATCATCTCGGCGATCGATCCGGTGACGACCACCGCGGGCAGATCGGGATCGAGCGTCGCCCAGGCGCGCTTCATCGCGCCTTCGGTGCCGTCACGACCGAGTTCCTGTTCGCCGAGCCCGGTGACGACGATCGGCAATTCATGCGGCGGCAGCGCGTCGGTATAATGCAGCACCGAGGTGACCGGCAGATTCTCGCAGCCGACGGGGCCGTCGATGATGACCTGCAGGCCCTTGATCGCCGTGAACGCGTAGACCGCGCCCCAATAGCCGCCCGCGCGGTCATGATCGATGATCAGGGTCATGTGCCGATGTGCTCTTCCGCCTTCGCGGCGGCGATGCGTTTGGCGGCGAACTTGGCTTTATATTCAGGGCGATCGACCGGGGTCTTCTCCCACACGCCCGCGGTCGATCCGCTGCCGACGCCTTCGAAGAATGCGGTCATCCTGTCGAAGCGATGCTGGTTGGCGAGCGCGGCGTTGATCACCATCGCAAGGCTGCCCGCGCCCGCCGGCCCCATCAGCGGGCGGGCCGAAATGAGGTTGGTGAAATAGAGCGCCGGGATCGCCTTCTGCTTGGCATGCTGGACGACCGGGGTGGTGCCGATCGCGAGATCGGGGCCGTATTCCTCGACCGCCGCGATGTCCTGCTCCAGGCTGGCGCGATACTGGACGCGGCAGCCATGTGCCTCGAGCCAGTCGCGATCCGGATCGGACCAGATCGTGCGCGGGCAGGCAGTGCCGACATAGGGGACGTCAGCGCCGCTTTCGATCAGCAACCGCGCGACCAGCAGTTCGGAGCCTTCATAGCCCGACACCGTGATCCGCCCCGCGATCGGCCTGGCGGCAAGCGCGCCGCGGATCGCGGGAATGAAGCGGTTCTTGGCTGCATCGACCCTGTCTTGCGCAATGCCGCACGCCGCGCCGATCGCGTCGAGCCACGCCGCGGTGCCGTCGGCGCCGACCGGAGCCGAACCGACGACCTTGCGCCCTGCCGCCTCGAACTCGCGGATGCTGGCGGTGTAGAAGGGGTGGATCGCGCCGACGACCGCGCAGTCGAGCGCCGAATACAGCTCGCGCCACTCGCGGGTCGGGACGACCGGGCCGGCAGCGAGGCCCAAGGGCTCGAGCATAAGCCCGATGCCCGGGGGGTCCGCCGGGAACATTTCCCCTAGCAAGGTGACCGTCGGACGGTCGGGACGCTCCTTGGGGGCCGCAACCGGGCCGACCTCGGCCTCCTTGCGCGCATAGGCGAGCATCGCGCCAGCCAGCACGTCCTTCGCCTCGGCATGCGTCGGCACCCCGAAGCCGGGAACGTCGATGCCGATCACGCGGACGCCGTTGATCTGGTCGGGTAGCAGTTGCAGCGGCACGCCCGAGGCGGTCGGTACGCAGAGATTGGTAACGACGATGGTGTCGTACAATGCCGGGTCGGCGAGATCGTGGACCGCGTCGCGGATGTCCTCGAACAGCTTGCCGGTGACCAGCGTCTCCGAACTGAACGGCACATAGCCGACACTGCGCTTGGCACCGTAGAAATGCGACGTGAAGGTCAGGCCGTAGACGCAGCAGGCCGAGCCCGACAGCACGGTGGCGGTGCGGCGCATCCTGAGGCCCACGCGCAGGCTGCCGAAAGCGGGGCACATCGATTGCGGCTGGTCGTGCGGGCCCTTGGGGTAATCCGTGGCGTAGCGATCGAGGATGTCCGACTTGCCCGCTTCGATCGCGGCGGCGCGAAGCGTGTCGCCGGAGGAACACCCACCCTCAACGGGTGGAGGCGCCGCCAGGTCGATCCGGTCGCGATCGCGGGGAAGAGTGTCGGTCGCCACCGTCAGACCGCGTCGTAAACGACTTCGAGGCTCGGCTTGGCGACGAATTCGGCGCCGCGCATGTCGGCCTGGGTCGCTGGTCTCAGCGAATAGTCGGCGCCGGTCACGTCGGCGCTGAACAAGCCCAGCAACCCGTCCTGATCCAGCGGCGCGGGGCGCAGCGGCGGGGCTTCGGCGACGTTCACCGCCAGCTCCTCGAACAGCGACGCCCACTCGCCACCGGGCTTGCCGATGATCTGGTAGTTCGCGCTCTTCTTGCGGATGTCCTCGTTGGCGGGGATCGCGCAGAGCACCGGAATGCCGACGGCCTCAGCGAAGGCATTCGCCTCGCCGGTGCCGTCGTCCTTGTTGAGGATCATGCCGGCGACGCCGACATTGCCGCCCATCTTGCGGAAATACTCGACCGCCTTGCAGACGTTGTTGGCGACGTAGAGCGATTGCAGGTCGTTCGACGCCACGACGATCACCTTCTGGCACATGTCGCGCGCGATCGGCAGGCCGAAGCCGCCACACACGACGTCGCCGAGAAAATCGAGCAGGACGTAATCGAACCCCCATTCGTGGAAGCCCAGCTTTTCCAGCGTCTCGAACCCGTGGATGATGCCGCGTCCGCCGCAGCCACGGCCGACCTCGGGACCGCCCAGTTCCATCGCGAACACGCCGTCGCGCTGAAAGCAGACATCCTCGATCCCAATCTCCTCGCCAGCGAGCTTCTTCTTCGAGCTGGTCTCGATGATCGTCGGGGTGGATTTGCCGCCGAACAGCAACGACGTCGTGTCGCTTTTGGGGTCGCAGCCGATCAGCAGCACGCGCTTGCCCTGCTGCGCCATCATGTAGCTGAGGTTGGCCAGCGCGAACGACTTGCCCGATCCGCCCTTGCCATAGATCGCGATGATCTGGGTTTCCTTGGTCACCGGTCCGGTCGGCACGGGATCGGGTTCCCACGACGCTTCCTCACGCAACGGCCGCGGGTCGAACATGCTCATATTGCTCTCCAATCGAGCACCATTTTCAGGCAGTCGGCGTCGGTGAAGGCCTGTGGATAGGCGTCGATCGCCTCGGCGGCAGGCCGGGCGTGGCTGATCAGACCGCCGAGATCGAGCAGCCCGACATCGAGCAGCGCGATTACCGCAGCGATGTCGCTCGGCGTAAATTCGGACGCGATGCGGATGCGCGCCTCGCGCATGAAGGCGGGCGGGAAGGCGAAGGAAAGACGATCGTAGAACCCTGCGAGCACGACTTC
>DATLME010000345.1:0-9811 GCA_035537395.1 Sphingomonas sp.
AACGTAACGGAGCACCCCGCTCCCTTATCAACCTTCCCCACTGGGCCCCGGCCTTCGCCGGGGTGGACGTTGATAGATCGACTGATTCCGGCGTTCGCCGGAATGACGGCAGGGAGTACTGGTCGAGCTAGATCCGCCGGGTACCCGGATAGGCGCACAGCACGTCGGCGTCGGCACTGGTCGTCACCGTCTCGGTACCCGTCACCGTGACGCACTCGCCTGCCGCGAACGGCACGCCCGCGACCTCCCCCGAGCCGGCGATCGGCACCAGCCATGCGGTTCTCCCCTCGGGCAGGGCGACCGCGTGGGTCCCGCCGGACCAGCGCTCGAGGACGAACTTGGGCCCTTCGACCAGGATCGTGCGGCGATCGTCGACCGGTCCCGGCGAGGTGATCGCGCGGTACGGATCAAGCGTGGCGACATCGACGCCGTCCTTCAGGTGCAGTTCGCGCTCGCTGCCATAGTCGTACAGCCGGTAGGTGGTCTCCGAATTCTGCTGCACCTCGATCAGCGTCAGCCCGCCGCCGATCGCGTGGATCGTTCCCGACGGCGCGTAGAGGAAGTCACCCGCCTTTACCGACACCCAGTCGAGATCGTCCTCGATCGAGCCGTCGGCCGCCGCCGCGCGCAGCGCCGCGCGGGTGATCGGCGCCTTCGGTCCGAGCGCGATCGTCGAATCGGGCCGGGCCGCCAGGATCGTCCAGCATTCGTCCTTGCCGCGGGGCAGTCCGCGCGCGTGCGCCTGTTCGTCGTCGGGATGGACCTGGACCGAGAGCTTCTCGCCGGTGAAAAGATATTTGATCAGCATCTCGGGCGAACTGTCGCCCGGCTGCTGGAACCACACCTCGCCGATCGGCGCGCCACCTGCCGGCGCATCGTCGAACCCGGGCCAGAGATCGTGCCGACCCCAGGGCTTTTCGACACGGTGGGTCTGGAGCAGCGTGGCGGGCATAAGCGGGACCTTCGTCGGGGGAGGAGGCTGCGCGAACGCCTGACGCGATCACCCGATCCATGCAAGTCGGCAGTTGCACGAACGGGGATTGTTCGTTGGGAGGCGGCTGGGCTATGGAGCGGGTCGATGCGTATCCCCCAGTCCAAGGTCCAGCCCGCGAAGTTCGTGGCGCTGGCGATGATCGCCGCGCTTGCGCTCCCCATCGGCGGCTGTGCCCGCAACCGTGCGAAGGGCGATCTGCCCTATGTCGCGCGCGATGTCGGCACGCTCTACTCGGCCGCCAAGAAGCGGCTCGACCAAGGGCGCTACAAGGAAGCCGCACAGCTGTTCGACGAGGTCGAGCGGCAGCATCCCTACTCGATCTGGGCGCGTCGGGCGCAGGTGATGAGCGCGTTCAGCTATTATCTGGCCCGCGATTACACCCAATCGATCCAGTCGGCGCAGCGCTTCCTGTCGGTCCACCCCGGTAACCGCGATGCGCCTTATGCCTATTATCTGGTCGCGCTCAGCTATTACGAGCAGATCAAGGACGTCACGCGCGACCAGAAGATCACGCGCCAGGCGCTCGACTCGCTCGGTGAACTGACGCGGCGCTACCCCAACACGCGCTATGCGGCGGATGCCCGGCTGAAGATCGATCTCGTCAACGACCATCTCGCGGGCAAGGAGATGGAGATCGGCCGCTATTACGAAACCCGCGGGCAGTGGCTCGCGGCGACGATGCGGTTTCGGACGGTGATCGACACGTACCAGACCACGACCCACGCGCCCGAGGCGCTGATGCGGCTTACCGAAACCTATCTGGCGCTCGGCGTGCCCGCCGAGGCGCAGAAGACCGCGGCGGTGCTCGGGCGCAACTATCCCGGCACGATCTGGTACGAACGTGCCTACAAGCTGATGCAGGACAATCCGGCCAAGACGATGACCGCGGTCGCTCCGGGTGCACCGGTGATCCCGGCAGGCACGCCGGGCGCGCAACCGCCCCAGTCGCTGCCGGGCGAGAATGGCACGGCGACGCCCAAGGCCGAGGCGCCGGGCAGCCCGACGCCGACCAGCCCGAGCGGCGGGACCACTGGTACCGGCGTTCCGACCACCGAGACGCCGAGCACCTAGTTCACCTGTGATGCCGGGCTCGTCCCGGCATTCACCGAGCGGCAGCACCGCCGATCTCCGACGACGGCATCGTGGATGCCGGAACACGTCCGGGATGACGGGCCGGAAAGACGCGACAGTGATCCACGACTCGTAAGCTCCGAGAACTACTCACACCCCCTCCCTTCGCCGCGACGACTTGGCTATAGCCCTCCGATGCTCACCGCGCTTGCCATCCGCGACGTCGTCCTGATCGAAGCACTCGACCTCGATTTCGCGGCCGGTCTCGACGTGCTGACCGGCGAGACCGGCGCCGGCAAGTCGATCCTGCTCGACGCGCTCGGGCTCGCACTCGGCGCGCGGGGCGAAACCGCACTGGTCCGCCATGGCGCGACCCAGGCGATCGTCACCGCGACCTTCGATCCACCCTCGGGCCCGGTCGCCGCGCTGCTCGACGAGAACGGAGTCGAGATCGAGCCGGGCGAGCCACTGCTGATCCGGCGGATCGTGAAGGCGGACGGCGGCAGCCGCGGCTTCGTCAACGACCAGCCTGCGGGCGCGGCGCTGTTGCGCGACCTCGCGCCGCTGCTGGTCGAGATCCACGGCCAGCATGATGATCGCGGCATGCTCAACCCGCGCGGGCACCGGGCTCTGCTCGATACCTTCGGCCGGGTCGACCCCGGCGACACCGCGCGCGCCTGGACGGCACTTCGCGATGCCACGGCGGCGCTCGCTTCCGCCCGCGCGGAGATCGAAACGGCGGCACGCGACCGCGACTGGCTCGAACATACCGTTGCCGAACTGGTCGCGCTCGCCGCCGAGCCGGGCGAGGAGGAAACCCTCGCCGACAAGCGCCGGACGATGCAGCGCGCGGAAAAGATCGCGGAGGATCTCGCCGCGATCGACGACTATCTCGACGGCTCCGACGGTGGTCTCGCGCGGTTGCGGCAGGCCGCACGCGTGCTCGAGCGCGTCGCGGGCGACCACGAGGCGCTGGCCGACGCGCTCGCCGCGATCGATCGCGCGGTGATCGAGGGCGCGGTCGCCGAGGACCGGCTGCGCGAAGCACGGGCGGCGCTAAGCTATGATCCGCGCGCGCTCGAGGATGACGAGGCGCGCTTGTTCGAACTTCGTGCGATGGCGCGCAAGCACCGTGTCCAGCCCGACGATCTGGCTACGCTGACGGTGGAGCTGCGTGACCGGCTCGATCGGCTCGAGGCGGGCGAAGGTGGCATTGCGGTGCTCGAGAAGGCGGTGACCGCGGCGCGGGCCGACTATGACGCGGCTGCGGACATGCTGACCGAGCGGCGCTCCGCCGCGGCGGCGCGGCTCGACGCGGCGGTCGCGGGCGAACTCGCACCGCTGAAGCTCGACGCCGCCCGGTTCCGCACCGTAATTGGCGCGACCGGCGAAGACGGCTGGTCCGCCGTCGGCAAGGACCGGGTGGAGTTCGAGATCTCGACCAACCCCGGGGCGCCGTTCGCGCCGCTGACCAAGATCGCAAGCGGCGGCGAGCTGTCGCGCTTCATCCTCGCGCTGAAGGACGCGCTGGCCGAGGAAGGTGGCGCGGCGACGATGATCTTCGACGAGATCGACCGCGGCGTCGGCGGCGCGGTGGCGTCGGCGATCGGCGAGCGGCTGGCGCGGCTTGCCGAGCATACCCAGCTGCTGGTCGTCACCCACAGTCCGCAGGTCGCGGCGCGCGGCGTCCAGCATCTGCTGATCGCGAAAAGCAGCGACGGCACCGTTACCCGCACCGGCGTTCGCCGCCTCGACGAAGCCGAACGCCGCGAGGAGATCGCGCGCATGCTATCGGGCGCGACGGTCACCGACGAAGCACGCGCGCAGGCGGAGCGCCTGCTGGAGGCGGCGTAGCGGCGACTACGCCGGTGTTGTCGCGTGCGGCACCGTCCGCGGCTGCGCTCAGTTCGCGCCGGTGCCGCCGTTCGCGCCGAATACGCTTCCGGTCGTGAAGCTGGTACCCGGATCCGCGAGCGTCACGTACAGCGAGGCGAGTTCGACCGGCTGACCGGCGCGGCCGAGCGGGGTGTCGACGCCGAACTCGCCGATCTTGCCGGGCAGCTGCCCGCCCGCGACCTGGAGCGGGGTCCAGACCGGGCCGGGTGCGACCGCGTTGACCCGGATGCCGCGCTTGGCGAGCTGCTTCGCCAGTCCCTTGGTGAAGATCTCGAGCGCGCCCTTGGTAGTCGCGTAGTCCAGCAGTTCCTCGCCGGGGTTGAACGAGTTGACCGACACGGTGTTGATGATCGTCGCGCCCGGCTGCATCATCGCTGCCGCGGTCTTCGACAGCCAGAAGGTCGCATAGACATTCGTCTTCATCGTCCGATCGAATTGCTCGGAGGTGATCTCCGCGATCGACTCCTTCGACTGCTGGTACGCCGCATTGTTGACGAGGATGTCGAGGCCGCCGAGCTCCTTGGCCGCCTTGCCAATCAGATCGGTGCAGAATTTCTCGCTGGTGAGATCGCCGGGGATCAGCACCACCTTGCGCCCTTCGGCGCGGAGCAGCTTGGCGACGTCCTGCGCGTCGGGCTCCTCGGTCGGGAAATAGTTGATCGCGACATCGGCGCCCTCGCGCGCGAACGCGATCACCGCGGCACGGCCGATGCCCGAGTCGCCCCCGGTGACCAGCGCCTTGCGCCCCGCGAGCTTGCCGGACCCGCGATAGCTAGCCTCGCCACAATCGGGCACCGGCTTCATCTCGCGTTGGAGCGCGGGCCACTTCTGGCGCTGCTCGGGAAAGGGCGGCTTGGGAAATTTCTCGGCGGGGTTCTGCATCGGCTTGGCTCCTTGGGCGGGGACGGCAGCGGCGGGAGAAGCGATGGCGACGACGCCGGTGGCGGCGGCACCCTTCATGAGGTCGCGGCGGCTGGTATCGGGCATGGGCGCTTCTCCGGTTCGCCAGAATAACCGGGCACATCCCGGAAGTATCCGGAACACCATGAGAATAACTCCCTGATCGAGGCTAAGTCGTCGTCGCAAGCGCCATGCTCTTGCCGAGACGGCACCCGCTATCTAGTCCATCGGCCATGACCGCGCCGCCGATCACCGAGGCCGAAGCCGCCGCCGAGCTCGAGACTCTCGCCGGCCGGATCGCGCACCATAATCGGTTGTACCACCGCGACGACGCACCCGAGATCTCGGACGCGGACTATGACGCGCTGGTGCGCCGCAATGCCGAGCTGGAGCGGCTGTTCCCTGCACTTGTCCGCACCGATTCGCCGAGCCGCTCAGTCGGCGCCGCCCCTGCCGCGCATCTCGCCAAGGTCGCGCATGCGCGCCCGATGATGAGCCTCGACAATGCCTTTGCGGACGACGACGTGATCGAGTTCGTCGCCCGCGTTCGCCGTTTCCTGAAGCTTGCCGACGACACCCCCGTCGCCCTCACCGCCGAGCCCAAGATCGATGGCCTCTCCTGTTCGCTGCGCTACGAACACGGCGTGCTGGTCCAGGCACTGACGCGCGGCGACGGCCAGGTCGGCGAGGATGTCACCGCCAACGTCGCCACGATCGCGGACATCCCCACTACCCTGTCGGGCGACGCCCCCGCGGTGTTCGAGATCCGCGGCGAGGTCTACATGGCGAAGGCCGACTTCGCCGCGCTCAACGCACGGCTGCTCGCCGAGGCGGACGACCCCGCCGCGGCGCGCCAGTTCGCCAATCCGCGCAATGCCGCCGCAGGCTCGCTGCGCCAGAAGGACGCCGCGGTGACCGCGGCCCGGCCGCTCCGGTTTCTCGCGCATGGCTGGGGCGAAACGTCGGGCATGCCGGGCGAAACCCAGGCGGATATCGTTGCCACGATCCGGGGCTGGGGATTGCCGATTGCCG
The DNA here is from genome assembly GCA_035537395.1 of Sphingomonas sp. Lineage (GTDB taxonomy): Bacteria > Pseudomonadota > Alphaproteobacteria > Sphingomonadales > Sphingomonadaceae > Sphingomonas. The sequence continues at coordinate 5,894 of DATLME010000345.1, forward strand.
ACGGCTTCAGGCGGGTTGAGGACGTCGGCGGCGCGCTCGCGGTCTATCGGGCGATCGAGGCGCAGCGCGCAGACCTGCCGTTCGACATCGACGGTGTCGTCTACAAGGTCGACCGGCTCGACTGGCAGGCCCGGCTCGGCCAGGTCGCCAAGGCACCGCGCTGGGCAATCGCGCACAAATTTCCTGCCGAGCGCGCGCAAACGATCCTCGAGCGAATCGACATCCAGGTCGGCCGCACCGGCAAGCTGACCCCGGTCGCGCGACTTGCGCCGGTGACGGTCGGCGGCGTCGTCGTGACCAACGCGACGCTCCACAATGCGGATGAGATCGCCCGGCTCGGGGTCTGGCCGGGTGATCGCGTCGTGCTCCAGCGCGCCGGCGACGTGATCCCGCAGATCGTCGAGAACCTGACGCCCGACGATGGCCGCGGGGCATGGCCCTTCCCTACCCACTGTGCCGAATGCGGATCCGCCGCCGAACGTGCGGTCGGCGAGGTCGACTGGCGCTGCTCGGGGGGGCTGATCTGCCCGGCGCAACGCGTGGAGCGGTTGCGCCACTTCGTGTCGCGCCACGCGCTCGACATCGAGGGGCTCGGGATCACCCATATCGAAGCCTTCTTCGCCGATGGGCTGCTCGCCACTCCCGCCGACATCTTCCGCCTCACCGAGGCGACGCTGCTGGCGCGGGAGCGCTGGGCTGCGGTGTCGGCGCGCAACCTCGTCGCCGCGATCGACGCGAAACGTGCGCCTGCGCTCGACCGCTTCCTGTTCGCGCTCGGCATCCGCCACGTCGGCGAGATCACCGCGCGCGATCTCGCCCGACGCTGGCGGAGCTGGCGCGACTTCGCCGCGATGATCGATACCGCGGTCTCGGCACGGGACGCGATGCTCCGCGCAATCGGCGAAAGCGACGACAAGCTGCTCGCGCGCACCGCAAAGGCACTCGCCGCGATCGTCGAGACGCCCGGTGTCGGCCCCGAAGTCGCGCTGTCGCTGGTCGACTTCTTCGCCGAGCCACACAACCAGGAAGCAGTGGCCGACCTCCTCGCCCAGGTGACCCCCGCCGACGTCGTGCACGAGACTCGCGCCTCCGAGGTCACCGGCAAGACGCTGGTGTTCACCGGCAGCCTGGAGACGCTCAGCCGCGACGAGGCCAAGGCGCAGGCCGAAGCGCTTGGCGCGCGAGTCGCCGGCTCGGTCTCGGCAAAGACCGACCTCGTCGTCGCCGGGCCCGGCGCTGGCAGCAAACTGAAGAAGGCCGCCGATCTCGGCATTCCCGTGATCGACGAAGCCGCCTGGGCGAAACTGGTCGCCGACACCCGGTGATCGTGCGTCAGCGTTGCCTTTTTGCAACGCACCATAAGCGACTGTCACAAACCGCCTAAAGCGACTCGCTTATGTCATGGAAGCGAAATATTCGGAGCGCAGGGGCACGTGCAGCCGGTCGGACGACGACGGAATTCAGAGCAAAAGCTCACAGGGGAAATTTAGCATGCGGAACAACCTTTTCCTGGGCGTGGCTGCGGTCGCGCTCGTCATGCCTATGGCGGCTGCCGCCCAGGAAACCACCTCGTCGATTCGCGGCACCGTGACGTCGAACGGCGCGCCCGTTGCCGGCGCCACCGTGGTGATCACCAACGTTCCCTCGGGCACCCGCGCGGAAACGACGACGGACGCGAATGGCAGCTTCTCGCAGAGCGGTTTGCGCGTCGGCGGACCGTTCACGGTCGATGTCACGAGCGCCGACGGCAACACCTCGGTCACCGACATCTTCACCGTGGCACAGCAGCCGTTCGACCTTCCGATCGAATTGGCCAGCGACTCCAGCGGTGACATCGTCGTGACCGCGTCATCGATCCGAGGTGCCGGCGTTCAGCAGAGCAGCGGTCCGCAGACCGTGTTGACCCAGGACGACATTCGCAAGGTTGCGTCGGTCAACCGCGACGTGCGCGACCTCGCGCGGCGCGACCCGCTCGCTACGCTCGACCTGACCAACACTCGCGCGGTAAGCTTCGCGGGCGTCAATCCGCGCTTCAACCGGTTCACGATCAACGGCGTTCAGGTCGGCGATCAGTTCGGCCTGAACTCGGACGCCAACCCGACCGGCCGCGGCCCCATCCCGTTCGACGCCATTGGGCAGTTCTCGGTTTCGATCGCACCCGGCGACATTCGCCAAGGCAATTTTCAGGGTGGCGCGATCGATACCGTGCTGCTGTCGGGTACGAACGAGTTTCACGGCACCGGCTTCTATTCGCAGAGCACCGACAAGCTGCAGGGCAAGAAGATCGGCTCGAACAGGCTGACGCTGCCGAACTACAAGTCCGAGACCTACGGCGCGACGTTCCGTGGACCGCTGATCAAGGACACCCTGTTCTTCATGGTGTCGGCCGAGCGCAACACCGATCCGCGGCCGCTTGGCACCACGGCGATCTCGCAGATCCCGGGCGCAACCCAGGGCCAGGTCGATCAAGTCACGTCGATTGCGAACAGCGTCTACAGCTATGACCCCGGTGGTTTCGTCTCGATCAACAACCAGAAGGACGAGAAGATCGTCGGACGGATCGATTGGAACATCTCGACCGGCCAGCGGCTGTCGCTATCGTACATCAACGCCTATGAATCGAGCACCGTTGCGCAGGGGACCAGCACCTCCGCCACCACCCCGGCTGTCGGCCTGGAATCGAACTACTACCAGCGTAGCGTCTTGCTCCGCGCCGGCATTGCGCAGTTGAACTCGGACTGGACCGACAATCTGTCGACCGAGGCGCGTTTCATCTACAAGAGCAACAAGGTAGGGCAGGACTCGCTGCGGGGCACCGACTTTGCGCAGTTCACCGTTTGCACCAATCCGACCAGCACGGCATTGCCATCAGGCAACACGGTCAGCAACTGCGGCGGCGCACCGCTGGTCGTGTTCGGTCCCGACATCAGCCGGCAGGCCAACCAGCTGTTCTTCGACACCTGGGGCGGCTCACTGGAAGCACGCTACACGGCCGGTAGCCACGTTGTTAAGCTCCTGGCGGAGGTGAACGCCAACCGCACCTTCAACTACTTCCTCCAGCGGGTGAACGGCGCGTACTATTTCGACTCGGTTGCGGACTTCCAGAACCGTTCGGCGTCGACCTTCGATTACGCCAATGCCGTATCGCTTACGCCGACCGATGCGGCCGCGGACTTCAAGTACCAGCAATACACCTTCGGCGCGCAGGACGAGTGGGACATCAGCGACACGCTGAAGCTCACCTACGGCGCCCGCTATGACGTGTACGCGATGCGCTCGCCGGTCGCCGCGAACAATGCGTTCTTCGGCCGCTATGGTTTTTACAACACCAAGACCTACAAGGGTCTGGACAACTTCCAGCCGCGGATCAGTGCGGTTTGGAAGCCGGTTCCGGGTCTGAGTATCCGTGCCGGTGCAGCAGTATTCGGCGGCGGCTCGCCCGACATCTATCTGTCGAACAGCTATTCCAACACGGGCGTGCTTTCGAACCGGATCACCACTGCAACGCGCGCCAGTGCGGTTCCGGGCACCGTTCCCGGATCGCTGGCGACGGCAACTTGCCTTGCACCGTACAACACGCCGACCGCGCCCGCCACGAACCCGAATGCCGCGGTCTGCACGGCCGGTCTCAACAACGTCACCGGCACCTCCATTCCCGGCGTCGTCGATACCTATCTGTCGACTGCGACGGCGGCGCTTGCGACGGCGCCGACCAACGAACTCGATCCGAACTTCAAGCTCCCGTCGGTCGCCAAATACACGCTGTCGGCGGATTACACGCTGTTCGGTTTCAACATCGGCGCGAACTATCTGTACACCAAGACCATCCAGGCGGTGACCTTCACCGACCTGCGCTCGCGCCAGATCGGCGTGTTGCCCGATGGCCGGCCGCGCTATACGGGCGTGACCAACTTTGCC
>DATLME010000346.1:0-4825 GCA_035537395.1 Sphingomonas sp.
GGTGGGTCAATCCGCCCGCGGGCGCGAGCCGGCGATACCAGCGCCCCTGCACCGGTTGGTCGAACGGTGCGGGGTAGCCGGTACGGTTGGTGAGCGGGAGCGTGTCGAGTTCGAGCTTTGGCAAGGGAGCCTCCTGTGACCTCCGGTATAATCGACCCCGTCGAACTCGCCCAGAAGCTGATCGCTGCCGAAAGCGTCACGCCGGCGCGTGGCGTCGTGTTCGACGTGCTCGAAGCCGCGCTTGTGCCGCATGGTTTTGCGATCACTCGCTTTGTCGTCGGAGAGGCGCCCGATGGGCCCGTCGAGAACCTGCTCGCGACACGGGGCACCGGCGGGACGCATCTCGCGTTCGCGGGGCATCTCGACGTCGTTCCGCCGGGCGAAGGCTGGCACGAGTCGCCCTGGTCCGCCACGATCCGCGGCGGGCTGCTCCATGGCCGCGGCGCAGTCGACATGAAGGGTGCGATCGCCGCCTTTGCCGCGGCGGCGGCGGTACCGGGCGACGGCCTCGTCAGCCTGTTGATCACCGGCGACGAGGAAGGACCCGCGATCTACGGCACGCGCGCGCTGATCGACCGCATGGCGGCGCTCGGCATCGCCCCCGATCTGTGCATCGTTGGCGAGCCGACCTCGGCGGCACGGCTCGGTGACACGATCAAGATCGGCCGGCGTGGCTCCGTCAACATCTGGATCGACGTTCCCGGCCGCCAGGGCCATGTCGCCTATCCGCAGCTCGCCGACAATCCGATCACCCGCCTGATCGCCGCACTGGCGGAAATCGACTCGATCACGCTCGATGCCGGCAACCGGTGGTTTCAGCCGTCGAACATCGAAGTCACCGATCTCACGGTGGGCAACCCCGCCGCCAACATCATCCCGGGGCAAGCGACGGCACGGCTGAGCATCCGCTTCAACGACGAACAATCGGGCGACGCGTTGGTGGCGCGGATCACCGAACTGGTCCGGCGTCACGCGCCAGCGGCGAGGGTGACGGCGCGGGTGTCGGGCGAAGCGTTCCTCACCCCTCCCGGCGCGCTCTCGACGCTGGTCTCGGCCGCAGTCGAGGCGCGGCTCGGCATCCTCCCCGAACTCTCGACGACCGGCGGGACCTCCGACGCGCGCTTCCTGTCGAAGCTCTGCCCGACCGTCGAGTTCGGCCTCGTCAACGCGACGATGCATCAGGTCGACGAGGCGGTCGCAGTCGAGGACCTGCACGCCCTGACCGACATCTATGCCGACATCATCCGCCGCGCCCACGCCTGAGCACGATGTAGAGCGCGCCGGTGCCGCCGTGACGCGGGTGAGCGCCGCGAACTGCGGCGATCGCGGCGGCGTGGCGGGATCCCGCGATCCAGTCCGCGACCGCCGCTCGGATCGCGCCGCGCGCGTGCGGTCGCTCGCTCTCGGCGCGCGGTGGCTTGCCGGTGACGAGCAGGAGCACCCGGTCGCCACGCGCGATCGCCCGCCCGAGTCCGTCGTCCAGCAGCGCATAGGCGGAGGCCAGCGTATGGCCGTGAAGGTCGATCGCGGTGTCGGGCGTTACCAGCCCGCGCGAGATGCGCCGGTCCCAGCCGCCGTCCAGCGTCACCCCGGGCGCGCGCGGCTTGGCCTTGGTGGCAGGTGCAGGCGTCGCGACGGGCACCGGGGCGGGCGTGACGACTCGCTTGGTGCCGGGCTTGGCGGTCGTCGCGTCCTGCGCGATCGCCGGCGGCGGCACGACGCCGCGCAACGGCTTCACGCTCGCCATGACCCGGGCCCATAGCCCGGCTTCTTCAGGGCTGAGCGGGCGCACCGGCCTGCAATCGCGCGAGCGTGCCGGTCGGCAACAACAGGAACGCGGTGCCGCGTGCCGCCATTCCGCCTGCGGTCGCCTCCGCCGCGGCGCCGGCGCCCCAGAAGGTGTCGACCCGATTCGATCCCTTGATGGCGCCGCCGGTATCCTGCGCGACCCACAGGCCGCTCGCATCGGCCCGGTCCATCGACAGGAACAGCGGTGCGCCGAGCGGGACGAACTTCGCGTCGGCAGCCGCGCTGACGCCGCCGTTGACGATATAGCCGAGCGCGCCGAGCGGCGGCGTGTTGAGTTCGCGGAAGAACACGAACGACCGGTTCTCGTCCATGATCGCGCGGCCTTCCACGGGGTGCGCGCGCAGCCACGCGACGATCCCCTGCATCGACGTCTGCCCCGGTTGAAGCAGCCCGCGCGCCTTCATCAGCGCGCCGATGCCGGTATAGTCGCGCCCGTTCTGGGTGTCGTAGCCGACCCGCATCGTCGAGCCATCGGGCAGCCGCAGCCGCCCCGAACCCTGGATCTGGAGAAAGAAAACCGCGGCTTCGTCCGCGCCCCACGCGAGCACCGGTGCGCGGTCGGCGATCGCGCCGCGGACGATCGCTGCCCGATCGTGATAGGGTACGAGGTTGCTGCCCTCGACTCGCCCGCGGATCTTCTTGCCCTTCAGCTCGGCCGAGAATTTACCGAGATCGACATCGACAAGGTCGTCGGGTCGGGCATAGATCGGGACGGCATAGCCTTGGCGGCGCTCGCGCGAGGCGGCGATCTCGGGCTCGTAATAGCCGGTGGCGAAGGCCTTGCCGTCACCCACCTGGACGGTCTCGAACCAGCGGACGAGATAGTCGCGCGAACCGCCGCGCGGCACCGCGGCAGCGGCCGCGCAGGCGGGTTGCCAGTCCGCGCCGCGCGTCAGCCCGGACGGATCGACTCGGCGCTGGAGAGCTGGACAGGTCGACAGGAACGCGAGCCGCGCGGCCTCGGCCTGGCGCTCGACGATCGGCAGCGACGCGATCGGTGGGCCTGCGACCAGCCCGGCCGTGGCGGCGGTGGTGGCGCCCGGCACCGGCACCGCCGGCATCGGCGCGAACGGGGTCGCTGCCTCGATGCGGCCATCGAACCCGCGCCCGCTGGCGACCACGACGCCAGCCCCTGTCGCAGGCGGCGCCGGCGTCGCCGTCGGGCGCGCGCGGACCGGTTCGCGGGACGCGGTCGATGGCGGGACGATGCCGCCGCTGCAGCCGCCCAGCGCCACGAGCAGCGCCGCCCCTACGATGCCGCGCATCGCCTCAGGCTTCGTCGGTATCGGCGAGCTTCCAGTTCGGATCGCTGCTCTTGAGCGTCCGTGCGAAGGTCCACACGTCGTGGGTCTCGACCGCGTCGGTGGTCGATCCAGCGACGACCTGCCCGTCCGCGTCGCGCGTCACCGCGGCGATGTCGGCGTCGAAATTGACCGTGATCCGCGCCTCGCGCCCCGTCAGCGACGCGTCCGCGATCACCGCGCGCTCGATCGAGACCAGGCGATTGTCGAGAACGTGGCCGGCCTCGCGCCGCGCGACGATCGCCGCGGCGAATGCATCGCGGACCTCGTCGAGCGCGAGAAAGCCGAGCGCTTCCTCGTCGCCCTTCCAATAGGCCTCGAGCGTCATCCGGTACGCCGCCTGCGCGCCGTCGAGGAAGCGCGAGACGTCGAATCCGGGCTCGCCCGCGACGATCGCGCGAAGCCCGGCCTCGGCGCGGGGGTCGATGTTGCTCTTGCCCCCCTCGCGAAGTTCGGGAACCGCCTCGACGGCACGCGGCACCGCGAGCGGAACGATCCGCTCCTCCTTCGGACGAGGCAGCGGCTGCTGCTCGTGTCCGGTTCGCTTGCCGAGGACGCTATACAGCCTCAGCGCCAGGAACCCTGCGACCATTGCTAGAAGAACGACGTAAAACACCAGGCCTCCGATCTTCGTGCCAACATAGGCCAAGGCGACGTCAATTCAAACCCGCGCCCGTTGAAACGTTCGGAGCACGCTGCTAGGCGCACCGCGAGAACCAGTGAACGCGCGATTATGCCGCTTCGCTCCAGCAAAATCGTCGCCTTTTTGCAGGCGTACAAACTTCAGCAAGGACGATTGTCATGGCCGATGAAGATAACGGCAACTCCCTCGATACCCAGCCGCTGCCCAATGGCGCCGATACCGGGCCCGCGGCGGGAATGATCTCGCAATATGTGAAGGATCTGTCGTTCGAGAACCCGAACGCGCCCGCGATCTACCAGAACCAGAACCCGCCTGCGATCGACGTCCAGTTCAACATCGGCACCAGCCAGCTCGCCGACGAAGTCCATGAGGTCGTACTCAAAATCGACGTCAAGGCGGACGCCGACGGCACCACCGCGTTTATCGTTGACCTGACCTTTGCCGGGCTATTCGGCCTGCGCAACGTGCCCGCCGAGCACATCCAACCCTTCCTACTTGGCGAAGCGCCGCGGCTGCTGTTCCCGTTCGCGCGCCGCGTGCTCGCAGATTGCGTCCGCGACGGCGGCTTCCCGCCGCTGCTGCTCGAGCCGATCGATTTTGGCCAGCTCTACCTGCAGCAGGCCGAGGCGCGCACCCAGCCCGACACCGGCGAATTCGGCCAGGCATAAAACGCGGGTCCGGACGAACCGGCGATGAACCTCACCAGGGCATTGGGGTCGGTTGGCGGGCTGACGCTCGCCAGCCGCATCCTTGGTCTCTTTCGCGATGCGCTATTCGCGCGTTTCGTCGGTGCCGGGTTTGCATCGGATGCCTTCCTGATCGCATTTCGCCTACCCAACATGTTCCGCGCGTTGTTCGCCGAAGGTGCGTTCAGCGCGGCGTTCATCCCGATGTTCAACCGCAAGGTTGCGGATCCCGCCGGCGACGGTCTGGCAGGAGGGGTGGCGTTCGCGCGCGACACTCTGTCGGTGCTGCTTCCGGTGTTGATCGTGATGACGGCGGTCATGGAGATCGCGGCGTGGCCGGTCACCTGGCTGTTGTCCGGCGGGTTCAACAACGTCACCGCGAGCGA
>DATLME010000347.1:0-2216 GCA_035537395.1 Sphingomonas sp.
AGATAGGCGAAGTCCATCCGGTCGATCGTGTCGCCATAGGTCACGCCCTTATCCGTGCGCAGGTCCTGGTGCTGGGCGTCCCAGTTCTCCGCGCCGACCGAGAAGCGCACGGCCGGGTAGCCCGCGCGCAGGAACGGTTCATGGTCGCCGCCGCGCCCGAAGCGGTCCGGACGGCGGTCGACGAACACGTCGAGGCCGCGCGGGATCGCTGCGGCGATGCCGTCGATCGTCTTGGCGAGCGCGCGGCTGGGGCCGTCGTCCTCGCCGCCCTCGGCACGGCGGTCGAGCTGGTCGGGAAGCGCCTCGGAGGCGCGGATGCCCTCGGAAAAGACGCGGACACGGTCCGCCACGCGCACGCCGCCCTGGCCGATGCTGTTGCCGACGATGTCGTTGTTGAGCATCGCGGTGACCTGCCAGCCGCGCTCCGCCACGGTGTCGGCAAGGAGCTCGGCGCCCCACAGGCCCTGCTCCTCGGCGGAAAAGGCGACATAGACGATCGTCGCGTCGAACTTCCTCTTCGACAGCAGGCGCGCGGCCTCGAGCACCAGCGCGACGCCCGACGCGTCGTCATTGGCGCCGGGCGCGTCGCTCGTGAAGTTCATCACGTCGGTGACGCGGCTGTCGATATGGCCGCCGATGATGATGACGCGGTTTGGATCGCGACCGCGCTGGATGCCGAGCACGTCCTCGACCACGACGCCGTTCGGCGCCCGCGGTCCGGTGAAGCGGCGGCTGATCCGGTCGACGGTGATGCACCCGCCGCACTCGCGTGCGATCGCGGCGAATCGGCTCGCGGCCCAGTTGCGGGCGGCGCCGATGCCCCGCTTGGGGTCGGTCGTGGTCGACAGCGTATGCCGGGTACCGAAACCCACCATCGCGGTGACGTCGGCCCTGAGGCGCGCGGGGCTCGGCGGAGCGGTGGTCGGGGTGGCGGCGGCAAGCAGCAGCGGAAGCGCGAGAATAGGCATCGCGGCGATGTGGACCGGAATCGTTCGCTGCTCAACCATGCGGATGATCGGCAAGCAATTCCTGGGGTGGCTGCAGGAAGGCGGGATTGCTGCTACCGTCGCGGGGGCAATGCGCGTAGGGCCAGGGCATGGATCAGACAATTTCGACGGTGGATCGCGCGATCGAGCTCGCGCAGTCCGGGCAGATGCGCTCGGTCAACGAGATCCGGCAGCGGCTTCGCCGCGAGGGCCATGATTCGGTGCATCAATATCTCCACGCTCCGGCGATCAATCGGCAGCTGATCGACCTGATCCGCGCCGCGACGATGGGGTTCCCCAAGCCGTAGGAAGCGTGGACGTTCGCCGCGTCCTCGAATTACATCCAGAACGCTTCACGCCCCGCCGCCGTTATGGTCGGACGACAGACGCGAGATCAGCTCAGGCGATCGATCGCATCGCGGTCGAGCGAGCCGGGAATGATCATGATCGGCACCGGCAGCGCGCCCGCATCGGTGCCCGCGAAATGGCTGACGAGTTCGCCGGGAGCGCCGATCGCGGCGGCGCCGAGCACCAGCGCAGCGATGTCGGGGTTCGCCGCGATGATCTCGCGGATGATCTTCGGCGCCTCGCCCTGGCGGACGGTGATCGCTGGACGCAGGCCCGATTCCTCGATCAGCGTTCCCGCTGCCCCGGCGACGATGCCCTCGGCATGCAGCCGGGCTTCCTCCTCGATCGTCGCCTGGACGCCGCCGAATGCGATGAACTCCTGTGGCGGGATGACCGTCAGGATCTCGACCGCGCCACCGGTCTTCACCGCGCGTCGCGCCGCGAAGCGCAGCGCGATCCCGGCCTCGGGGCTGTCGTCGACCACGACCAGATAGATGCGCATGACCGTCTCGATCCCTTCTCGTCGCGACATGATTGGCGGCAAGCGCGGCAGGGCGCAAGCGCGGCGCGCGGGGTTGACCCTAGCAGGGCATGGCGCGAAGAGCGTTGCGCTCCCCAGGCAAGAGGAAGTCCATGTCGATCGAGATCAAGATGCCCGCGCTCTCCCCGACGATGGAGGAGGGCACGCTGGCCAAGTGGCTGGTGAAGGCGGGCGACGTTGTGAAGTCGGGCGACATCCTCGCCGAGATCGAGACCGACAAGGCGACGATGGAGTTCGAGGCGGTCGACGAGGGCACGATCGGCAAGATCCTGGTCGCCGAGGGTAGCGACAACGTGAAGGTGGGAACCGCGATCGCGATCCTGCTCGAGGAAGGCGAGAGC
>DATLME010000348.1:0-5194 GCA_035537395.1 Sphingomonas sp.
CGGAGCGCCGATCGTCCGCGTGCTGCTGGAGACGCGCGACATGATCCCCGATGCCCTGACCATGACGATCCTGCCCCACGCGCTGCCCGGTTGCGCGAATGCGCGGGTGGCGCTGTTCGCGATCCGCAGGATGGGCGCCGCCGGCCTGCATGATGCGCGCGCGGCGCAGGCGATCTTCATCGCCTTCGGGCAGGAGTTTCGCCGGCCCTTGTTGCTGCTGCGCAACCTGATGGCGGATCTCGCGGCGCACGCCAGCGGCCCCATCGCGGTCGCGCCCTGCTGTTGCGCCCGGATGACGTCTGCCGAGGGCACGCTGCTATCGATCCTTGCGCGGATCGAGACCTCGCCCGGGGCCGCCCGGTATCTTCTCGCCGACCTGCTCGGCATCCGCCGCGTCGATAGCGTCGTCGCAAGCGCGGCGGTGGTCGCGGCCGCCTTTGCCGATGCCGGGCGCCCGATCTGCTAGGGGGCCGGATCGGCGCGGGCATCGCCCTCGCCCGCCACTCCGGCGCTGCCGATCGAGCGATCGACCAGCCCCGACCGGCTCATCCACCAGAACAGCAACACCCCGGGTATCGCCGCGATCGTCGTCCCCCAGTAAAAGTCGACGAACCCGAACCGCTCGACCAGCCCGCCCGCGGTGGTCGCTGTCAACAACCGCCCGACCACGCTCGCCGCGGCCGAGATCAGGGCATATTGCGCGGCGGTGAAGCGCAGGTCGCACAGCGCCGAGAAATAGGCGGTCACCGCAACGCTGCCGATCCCGCTGGTGAAATTCTCGAAGCCGATCGTCGCCGCCAGCCCGATATTGCTGTGCCCGGCCGCCGCTAACAGCGCGAAGCTCGCGTTGGACACCGCCATCAGCACGAGGCTGATCAGGACTGACCGCTTCAGCCCGAGCTTCGCGTACAGCGCACCGCCGACGAAGACGCCGATCAGGAATGCCCAGAATCCGACTCCAACGTCGTAGATCGCGATCTCGTCGTTGGTGAAACCCAGATCGTTCAGCATCAGCCGCAACACGATGTTCGCAAGCGTGTCGCCGATCTTGTGGATCAGGATGAAGACGAGGATGATCACCGCGCCGGCGCGCTGGAAGAACTCGACAAACGGTCCGACGATCGATGCCATGACCTCGGCCGCGCCGCGCCGGGCGGTCGGCTCGCGGTGGCGCGGCGGTTCGCCGAGCACCAGTCCGGTCAGGATCGCCGGCAGCACGAACATCGCGCACGCCAAGTAGCCGATCGCCCAGCCGAACCGCGCCGCAAGGACAAGCGCGAGCGAGGCCGCGGCGACGTTGCCGATGCGATAGCCATATTGCGCCATCCCCGAGCCGACCCCGAGCTGGTAGGGCTTGAGCGTCTCGATGCGATACGCGTCGATGACGATGTCGAAGGTCGCGCCCGCGACTCCGACCAGCACTGCGGCGACGATCGTCGCGGCAAGATCGGTGCGGGGATCCACGAAGGCGAGATTAGTGACCGCGGCGACCACCAGGATGCCTGCGAATACCAGCCACGACACGCGCTGCCCCAGCCGCCCGAGTAGCGGCAGCCGCACTCCGTCGACCAGCCACGCCCAGAGCGGCTTGAGGTTGTAGACCAGGAAGCCGAGCGTGAACGCCGTGATCGTCTTCTTGTCGAGTCCGTCCTGAGCGAGGCGGCTCGTCAGCGTCGCGCCGATCATCGCAATCGGAAATCCCGACGACATGCCGAGCGTGAACGCGGCGATCGGCTCCTTCTCGACATAGGGCTTGAGCCCCGACCACCAGTTCGTCGGCGCCGCTTCGCTCATCGCCATCCCGTATTCGCCATCCACGCATCCCCGCCCGTATCAGCGTGCGACCCTAGCGGCGAAACCGCCGTCGTACAGCCTCAGCCGAGGCCCGGTGCGAACAGCTTGAACCCGCCGGGTAACCGCTTCGGCGCCTTGCCGCCGAGTTGGGCTTCCAGGACCTGGATCGACGCGAGCAGATCGCGCTGCGCATAGGGCTTGGCCAGCCAGCCCGCGGCGAGCATCTCGGCTTCCTCGGGACAATGGCCGGTCACGAACAGCACCGGGATCTGACGGACCATCGCGGCCCGGGCGACGTCGATCCCGGTGCCGTCGAACAGGTCGATGTCGGCAAGCACCAGATCGATCGCGGTCCCGCCGGCGATCAGCGCGACCGCATCCGCGACGCGATCGACGGTGCCGACGATCTCGAAATCGGCCTCGGTCAGGAAGTGCTCGGTATCGAACGCGACCAGCGGTTCGTCCTCGACGACGAGGAGCCGAACGATCAGCCGCTTCTTCCTTCCGAAGATCATTCGAACTCCTCAGCGTGTTCGTTACGCCTGCGCACATAACGTCTGCCCGCCGATGCAGTCGCAAATATTTTCACGTTGCGGGTCATTCGGATGTATCAGCCGCGACATGCCGACCGACAAACCCGACCAGCCGACCGCCGACCCTCGCGGTGGTGACCGCATTGCCAAGCTCCTCGCCCGCGCCGGGGTGGCGTCCCGCCGCGAAATCGAACGCATGATCGCCGAAGGGCGCATCGCGCTCGACGGAGTCGTTCTCGATACCCCGGCGACGATCCTGAAATCCCTTGCCGGCGTCACCGTCGACGGCGAGCCCGTCGAGGCGCCGCAGGGCGCGCGGCTGTTCCTGCACCACAAGCCGACCGGGCTGCTCGTCACCGAGCGAGACCCCGCCGGCCGGCCCACCATCTACGATCGGTTGCCGACCGATCTGCCCCGACTGGTCCCCGTCGGCCGGCTCGACCTGAATACCGAAGGCCTGCTGCTGCTCACCACGGATGGCGGGCTCAAGCGCCAGCTGGAGCTGCCCGCAACCGGCGTCGAGCGCGCCTACCGCGCCCGCACCTATGGCCCGATCACCCAGGCCCAGCTCGAGGAACTGATCGAGGGCATTGAGATCGAGGGCATCCGCTACGGCCCTATCGATGCCAATCTCGAACGACGCACCGGCGCGAATGCCTGGATCGAACTCGTGCTCACCGAAGGCAAGAACCGCGAGGTCCGGCGCGTACTGGAACATCTCGGCCTTCAGGTCAGCCGCCTGATCCGCACCCGGTACGGTCCCTTTCTCCTCGGCGATCTCGCGCCGGGAGAGATCGGCGAGGTCAAGCAGAACGATCTGGTCGCCTTCCGCAAGACGCTCGAGGGCCCTCGTCGCGGCAAGGTCGCGGGCGAACAGGTAACCGTCGAGGTCGAGGCACAGAAGCCGACCAGGGCAGCCGCGCCCGGAACGGCGCCGGCTCCGGCGAGCCGCGCGCCACGTTCGGCGGTCGACCGACCCGCACGACCCGCTCCCCGCATCGATGACCGTGCCCGTACGCCGCGCGAGCGGCCGGAGCGACCTGCCAGACCCGAGCGGCCTGAGCGGACCGAGCGCGCTGCGGTGCCGCGCGCCGGCCCCCAGGGCTTCGGCGTCGGCCAGCGCCGCCGACAGCTGCAAGCCGCCGAGGGCCTCGCGCCCCGCCAGCGTCGCGGCGATCCCGATGCACCCGCGCCCGCCGCAGCCGCGCCGCGCGGCCGTGATGCGCGCAGGCCGGAGCCGGTTGCCCGCCCCCCGCCGCGCGGCCCCGATCGCTCGGGCGAGTCGCCCTGGACGCGTCAGCATGCCGCGCCGGCGCGGAGCGATCGCGCCGAGGGTAGCTCTCGTCCTCCGCGCGCTGCGGGCGGCCCGGCCAGAGGCCCCGCCCAGCCAACCGGCAAGGGGCCCGGCAAGCCACCCGGCAAGGGGCCCGCGGGCGGCCGCGGCCATCCCCCTCGTCCTCCCAAGGGAAAACGCTGAGATGCGCGTGATCGCAGGCCAATGGCGTGGACGGCCGCTCGTGGCGCCCAAGGGCGAGGCCACCCGCCCCACCGCCGATCGCACTCGCGAGGCGTTGTTCTCGATGCTGACGAGCCGTCTCGGCAGCTTCGACGGGCTCGCCGTCGCGGATCTGTTTGCGGGGTCGGGTGCGCTCGGGATCGAGGCGCTGTCGCGCGGCGCGGCGTCGTGCCTGTTCGTCGAACAGGATCGGGCCGCGGTGGACGCGCTGAAGGCCAATCTCGCAAAGCTCGGCGCCCGCGCCGATGTTCGCGCCGGCTCGGTGATGGCGCTCGGGCCGGCACCTGCCCCGCTCGACCTGATCCTGATGGACCCGCCCTATGCCTCGGGCGCCGGCAACGTCGCGCTCGACAAGCTGGCGCGGCTAGGCTGGACCAGTCCGGCGACGTGGATCAGCATCGAAACCTCCAAGCAGGAGGAGATCGATCTTGCCGGCTTCACCGTCGACGTGACGCGCGTGCACGGAAAGGCACGTCTCACGCTCCTGCGCGCGGCCTGACCTTCACATCGGCATCCCGGGCTCGACCCCGGGGCTAGTGTCGCGACCGCGGCCCTGCTTGGCTCAGGGTCCGGGCGTACATCGGGATCACGGCGGTGACGAGATCGCCACGGCACCGCGCCACAGCGTCACGCCCCGGCAACACGAAACGCTGCTTTGCTACATTCGTGACATGCATCCGCAACAATGCACCTCCATATCCGGTTCGTCGCTGCCCTGCCCTCCCCCCTGCAGGCAGTGACTTGGCCGGTCGTCCCCCCTGTCGACCGGCTCCTCCCCGAACTACGGGGCGGCTCCCAACGGTGCCGCCCCGCTTTTTTTGTCCGGACGCCGTAGGCGCGCAGCCGCAGACGCGCGGCCCGGACGGTCTGCGATCGGATGAGCGGGCTAGAGCCCGGCGGCGCGTACCAGGGCGAGCAGCAGGCAATAGAGCCCGCCGGCCAGCAGCATCGCCGCCGGGAGCGTCAGCACCCAGGCGAGCCCCATCGACACGATCGTCCGCCGCTGCAATCCCGCGCCGTTGGCAACCGATGCGCCGGCGACGCCCGACGACAGGATGTGGGTAGTCGACACGGGTAGCCCGAAGCGTTCGGCAAGCAGGATCGTCATCGCCGCCATCATCTCGGCCGAGGCGCCCATGCCGTAAGTGAGATGGGTCTTGCCGATTTTCTCGCCGACGGTGACGACGATGCGCTTCCATCCCACCATCGTGCCGAGCCCGAGCGCAAGCGCGACGGTGATCTTGACCCAGAGCGGAATGAACCGCGTGCCTTCCTCCAGCCGTCCCGTGTAGCTTTTCAGCGCCGCGATTTCCGGCTCGGCGAACTGCGCCTTCGCGCGCTCGTCCGCGAC
>DATLME010000349.1:0-4085 GCA_035537395.1 Sphingomonas sp.
ACGGTGTAGAATTGCAGCCGCACCGGGATTCCGAAGCGATCGCGCAGCGGCGTCGTCAGCAACCCCTGCCGCGTCGTCGCGCCGACCAGCGTGAAGCGCGGCAGATCGATCCGCACGCTGCGCGCCGACGGGCCCTCGCCGATCATCAGGTCGAGCGCGCGGTCCTCCATCGCCGGATAGAGCACTTCCTCGACTGCGGGCTGCAAGCGGTGGATCTCGTCGATGAACAGCACGTCGCCATCCTCGAGATTGGTCAGCAGCGCGGCGAGATCGCCCGACTTGGCGATCACCGGGCCCGAGGTCGCGCGGAAACCCACCCCCATCTCGCGCGCGACGATCTGCGCGAGCGTGGTCTTGCCGAGCCCCGGCGGGCCGAAGAACAGCACGTGATCGAGCGCATCCCCGCGTGCCTTCGCGGCCTGGATGAACACCCGCAGATTCTCGCGCGCCGCACGCTGCCCGACGAAATCGTCGAGCGACTTGGGACGCAGCGCCGCGTCGATGTCCTCGGACTTGCGTGCCGGGGTGAGAAGGCGGTCGGTGTCGGTCACCCGCGTTCGCCTAACGCGACGCCTTGCGCAGCGCCAGCCGCACCAGCGCATCCAGCGTCGCGCCCGCGCCGAGCTCTTCCTCCGCCAGGGCGACCGCGTTGCTCGCCTCTGCAGGGCGGAACCCCAGATTGAGCATCGCCGACACCGCGTCCGCGCCTGCTCCGACCGGCGCGTTGACGGTGGCCGGACCGAGCGACGCGGCGATGCCGCCGACCTTGTCCTTCAGTTCGCGGACGATGCGCTCGGCAAGCTTGGGGCCGACCCCGTTGGCACGCGCGACCATCGCCTTGTCCTGGGCGGCGATCGCGCGGCTGAGATCGACCGGCTCGAACGCCGACAGGATCGCGAGCGCGACCCGTGCCCCGACACCCTGCACGCCGGTCAGCAGGCGGAACCAGTCGCGCTCGTCGACCCGCGCGAAGCCGACGAGCCGCAGGAAATCCTCGCCCACCAGCATCTCGGTGTGCAGCGTGCACGCCTCTCCGACCGGCCCGATCGCCGCGAGCGTCCGCGCCGACGCGCCGACCAGATAGCCGACGCCGCCGACATCGATCACCGCGTGGTCGATGCCGGTCGAATCGAGCCTGCCCTTCAGATGCGCGATCATGCGCCCACTCCGCTGCGCCGTGCCATCGCCGCCGCACTGGCGACGTGATGCGCGTGCGTGATTGCGACTGCCAGTGCATCCGCCGCGTCGGGGCCGGCCAGTTTGGCCCCCGGCAACAGCACCGCCATCATCGCCTGGATCTGTCGTTTTTCTGCGCCACCGGTGCCGACCACGGCCTTCTTGACGGTCGACGGATGATATTCGCCGATATGCAGCCCGGAGCCGGCGGCGGCGAGCAGCACCACGCCCCGCGCTTGCCCCAGCTTCAGCGTGGATTGCGCGTTGGTGTTGCCGAGCACCTCCTCGACCGCGGCGCCGTCCGGCCGTTCGGTCCCGATCACGTCGATCAGCGCGGCGTACAGCGCCGTCAGCCGACGCGGCAGCGCCATCGACGGGTCGGTGCGGATCTGGCCGTTGGCGACATGCGACAAGCGATTGCCCTCGGCACGGATGACGCCCCAGCCGGTGGTGCCGAGGCCGGGATCGAGGCCGAGGATGATCATGACGCGGCTACGCCAACTTCTCCATCACCTCGTCGGAGACCTCGTAATTGCCCCACACCGTCTGCACGTCGTCGTCGTCGTCTAGCGTGTCGATCAGCTTGAACAGGGTCGCCGCGTCGTCTTCGCCGACGGTGATCATCGTCTGCGGTCGCCAGGCGAGCTTCGCGCCCTCGGCCTCGCCGAGCACCGGCTCGAGCGCCTTGGCGACGCCGTGGAGATCGGCCTGTGCGGTCCAGATCTCGTGGCCGTCCTCGCTCGACTGGACGTCCTCAGCACCGGCGTCGAGCGCCGCCTCGAACACCGCATCGGCATCGCCCGCGCTCGCCGGATAGGAAATCAGCCCCATGCGATCGAAGGCATGGCTCACCGAGCCGCTGGCACCGAGGTTGCCGCCATTCTTGGCGACCGCGGTGCGGACGTTGGTCGCGGTGCGATTGCGGTTGTCGGTGAGCGCCTCGATGATCAGGCTGACCCCGCCGGGCCCGAAGCCTTCGTAGCGGATTTCCTCGTAGAGCTCGGCATCGCCGCGGCTGGCCTTGTCGATCGAGCGCTGGATGTTGTCCTTTGGCAGCGACGCCGCCTTGGCAGCGGCCACCGCCGCGCGAAGCCGCGGGTTCATGTCGGGATCCGGCATGCCCATCTTGGCAGCCACCGTGATCTCGCGGCTCAGCTTGGAGAAGAGCGAGCTTCGCTTCTTATCCTGCGCGCCCTTGCGGTGCATGATGTTCTTGAACTTGGAATGGCCTGCCATCGGAGCCTCTATCGGGTGGGTTGCGCGCGTCTTAGGCCGCGGCCGCGAATTCCGCCAGACCGGGTGCGTCCAGCCGCAAATGCCTTGCCGGGGCGGCGCCCGATCGGCCAAACGCGCGATCATGACCGTTCGCGTAGACATGGGCACCGATGATCGCGGCGCGCCCGTGAGCATGGATCTCGAAGAACTGCTCGCCACCCGCTTGCTCGTCCAGGGCAATTCGGGCTCGGGCAAGTCGCACCTGCTGCGCCGGTTGCTCGAACGCTGCGCCGGGCAGGTGCAACAGGTGGTGATCGACCCCGAGGGCGATTTCGTGACGCTGGGCCCACGCTACGGGCATGTCGTGATCGAGGCCGGGGATTATTCGCAAGGCGAAATCGCGCGGATCGCGGGACGCCTGCGCGAGCATCGCGCGTCCGTGGTGTTGAGCCTCGAGGGACTCGAGATGGAGGGGCAGATGCGCTGCGCCGCGGCGTTCCTGTCGGCGTTGTTCGACGCGCCGCGCGAGCATTGGTATCCCGCGCTGGTGGTGGTCGACGAGGCGCAGCTGTTCGCGCCGACCACCGGCGGCGAGGTCGCGGAAGAAGTGCGCCGCGCGTCGCTGTCGGCGATGACCAACCTGATGTGCCGCGGGCGCAAGCGCGGGCTTGCCGGCGTCATCGCGACCCAGCGGCTTGCCAAGCTCGCCAAGAACGTCGCCGCGGAAGCATCCAATTTCCTGATGGGGCGGACCTTCCTCGACATCGACATGGCGCGCGCCGCCGACCTGCTCGGGATGGAGCGGCGGCAGGCCGAGGCGATCCGCGACCTGCCGCGCGGCAGCTTCCTGGCGCTGGGCCCGGCGGTGTCGCGGCGGCCGGTGACGGTGAAGATCGGCACCGTGGAGACCTCCGCGCGCAGCGGCAGCCCCAAGCTCGTGCCGCTGCCGAGCGCCGCGCCCGCTGATCTGCAGGAACTGGTGTTCGCGCCGGTGCCGCTCGCGCCGACCTTCGCGTTCACCGAACCGGTGCCGCGGCGGATACCGGCCGACGAGCTGCTCGCCGATCTTGCGCGGCCCGCGCCAGCGGTGGACGCCGTGCCCGACATGCCCGCCGCCGACATCGAGGCGGTCTATACCGCAGTGATGCGCGCGATCGTCGAGGATCCGGAGGCGGCGATGCGCCCGGCGGCGGTTCTGTTCCAGGATTTCCAGGTCCGCTGCCGCATGGCGGGGCTGGCAAAGCCGGCGCTCGACCTGCCCGGTTTTGCCAAGCGCCTGAGTTGCGCACGTGCCGGGATCTTCGATGCGGGTGACGGCGAGTGGCGCGACGCGCTCGAGCTTGCCGGCGCGCTGCCCGACGACATGCTGGGAGCGTTCCTGCTGGTGGCCCGCGCGGCACGCGAAGGCGAGCCTTGCCCCTCGGACGCCGCGATCGCCGCGACCTACGGAACGAGCTCGCTCGGCCGGGTACGGCGGCTGATCACCTATATCGAATCGCGCGAGCTGTTTGTTTGTCGCACCGATCTGTCGGGCAAGCGTTCGATCACGATACCGCGGCTGGGCTGGACGACCGCGTCGAGCGAGGCGGCTTAGCGTCGTCCCTCCACTGCACCTCGGCGCCACCCCGGCGAAGGCCGGGGCCCAGGTGGGAAGGCAGAGTTAACGGAGCGCCGTCTACCGTTACAAACCTCCC
>DATLME010000350.1:0-15387 GCA_035537395.1 Sphingomonas sp.
GCGACCAGCTTCTCCTCGCAGGCTTTTCGCTCCTCAGCCGTGAGATCGAGCCTTTGTAGAGCCATAACGCTCGCAGCGGTCGGGCTGTAGATGTCGGCATAAAGAAGCGGGACTTCGGCCCTCAAAGACTGCAACGCCTCCGCGGCCTCCTCGCGCGAGTCGTACAAGGCGGTAACTATGTGGCTCATGGATCGCCTCCAGGTCGTACGGGACCATCAGCAAGGCTGGCACCGTCCAAATCCCCGCTGCCTTCGATGCGGACGTGTTCGGACCGGAGCACCACCGGTATCTGCCGGCTTTCCACCACTGACTTACGGCGCACGTGGATTTCTTCCACGAGTATGAAGCGCTTCTCCACCACCACAACTTCTTCAACGACCGGGATGATGGTGGTGGAGCCTTCCAGCCGAACGCTGGGCAACTCGCCCACAGCCTTGTTCACCGGGACACGCTCGACCTCGACTTCGTCATGGGAGATCTCGACAGCAGCTACGTCTTGCCGCTCTTCGACAGAAATTTGGATACGCAGCCGGCCCGTCTCCACCTCGCGCTTGGTAATGGACACGCGTTCTTCCGCGAGCGGGATTGCGGCGACTTCCTGTTCCTCGTTCATCTGATCTCTGCATATGGAGGCGCTGGCGCTTCAACGGTCCGGCAAGGCGGTGCGTTCCGATGTCGCTGACCTCACTCCCGACCCCCAGGCGCGCGGTCATCGGCAGCGGCGCGGCCGTCGAGCTATTTCCCGCTTATGCCGCCACCAGTCCCGAAAGCGTTTCGCCCGGCGCGGTGCGCAGCGACGTCGCGCTGCCTGCATTTCGAGCTGGCCGCGACCCACCGTTCACCTAGCGATCTCCTTCCTGAAGCCGGGCCAAGGGGGCGCAGTCCAGTCGACGCAACGAGGGCGTTGGTCGGCCCGTTCCTGGACAGCTGCCAGTGTCGATATGCCAAGGTGTTAGCGCCCGGAGGATGCGTCTCGGAACGGCACGTCCCATTCTGGCCCCCGCTGCGGAGTTACTAAGCCGCCTTGGCGGACCTACCGTTAGGAATGTATTCACTACGACCCCGATGCCCATCGTCTCGCGGCTTCACGAGGAGTGTCGGACGCTATGCGTGGATCGGACTAACCCTGTTCGCTACGCAGTGGACGGTTCCGGCGGCGGCATCCGACACTTCGGGCCGTCTTGAGTTCAGGCGTACTCAGGACGCCAGGCTGGCAAGCGTTGCATACAGGCTGGCGACTGCAAATCGGGATCTCTGCCGCGCGGCCGTTTCGCCCCTGCTCGGCTTCGTGGTGCACGACCCGGCACAACATGGGCGTATCGATCGCGTCCGCGTGGTGACCGTGGTGGAGGGAAGCCCCGCAGCGATGGCCGGGCTGCGAGCGGGTGACCAGATCAACGCGGTCAACGCTGATGTGCTGAATGCCACGGATCCGGCAGATGGGTCCTCGACCTTGCCGTCGGCGGACCGCATCAAAGCGATCTTGGGGGCGGCGACGCGGCTCGGCGAGATCACGCTTCGCGTGTCCAACGGGGGACGCCATCGCGACGTCCGGTTCACCCCAGCAACGGGTTGCGATTCGGATGTCAGGCTCGTTCCCGGCGGCGAGGTGAACGCCTGGGCAGACGGCGATCGCGTTACCGTCACCGACGCGATGATCGCCAAATGCGAGACCGACGACGAACTCGCGCTCGTCGTCGGCCATGAACTGGCGCATAATCTCCTGCATCACCGCACACGGTTGGCTAGCGCCGAACCATCGGGAAGTCGGCTTCTCCCAGTCTCCGCCGCCAGTCTGGCGGAAAACCGCATGGCAGAGGAAGAAGCGGATCGTCTTGCAGTTCAGCTGGCGAGGAGGGCCGCCTACGATCTGAGCGGGGCCGTCACCTTCCTCGGTGGCCTGCTCGCAGCCGATGGGCTGAGCGGACGAGCCGCCACCACGCACCCCAGGGCTCACCGTCGGCTCGCATTGCTGAAAGCCGCCATCGCCCGGGCGGAAGGCCCGGCTCTCTAGCCGCGATCCGAGGGGATCGCGAAGACGGCGCGCAAGGGTCTGGTCTCGGGCAATATGTAGACGATGCCGACGGTGTCGGCGAACGCGGGCGCGACCACCTTGTCGTAGAAGGCCGCGGCAACGTTGATGCATCCATAGGAGATCCGGTTGTCGCGCGGCGACGGCGTGGCCAGGCGTCGGGCGCGATGGTCCTTGGCACGGCCGACGACGACCCGATGGAGCGAAAGCGCGGCTTCGTAGTCGATCCACAGGATGTCCTGTTCGAAGTCACGGCCGAGCGAAGCCTCGAAGCGGCCGGCGGGCGTGGTGCGCTGGTCCGGAGTGATGGATGCGAGCCTCTTCTGGCCGATACCGGGCGCCGAATCGTCGCCGCGCGCAAGCCCGAGCAGCGCCGCTCCTGTGCCCAGCAAGCGCCCCGAGCGATCGAAGACGAAAACCCTAGCGGCTGCCTTGTCGACTATTACGAACGGCAAGCGACGCGCATCGCCCGAGCGCGCCCAGTCGGCGACGGCGCGAACATCGCTGGACGCGGCGTTTCCGTACGGCGTGAGCGTGTCCGGCAGTGCTGCGGCAGCCGCTGGTCGAACGCGTTGCGACGACCCTGCGGCTCCCGGATCGGACAGCGACAGCAAGGCCGCTAGAAGCCCGGCCGAACCGTGCCGGCCGCCCTTGCGGCTCGGCCGAAGGTCCGCCGGGTTATTGCTCGCCGTGGTCAATGACGCGCCTGTTTACGCGGATAGTTCGGCACGACGGGGGCGGGAAGAAAGGCGTTTTCGTCGGCATGGCTCTTGGCGCGGCCGAGCGGACGCTCTTCAACTTCCGCAGCCTGTGCGATCGGCGTCGGTAACAGCGAAACCTGCTGCAGCGTCGGCGGGGCGACGCCGGTGCCGATTACCGTCAGCTGGGGAAGCGCTGGGGCGCCGATCGCCGCCGGCGCGATCCCGGCGAGCTGGCCCGTGCGGGATTGCGGCACCGGCACCGAGACCACCGGCGCCGCGCTATTCGTCGGGCTGATCGGCGGCGCGATCACGGGCGGCGTTACGGGTGTGACGACTTCGGGGAGGGGGGGCGGAGCCGGGATCACCGGTGGCGTCACGACGGGTGGCACGACGACAGGAGGCAAGACGACAGGGGGCACGATGACGGGGGGTGTCGCTGGAGGCACGACTACCGGCGGTACCACCGGCAGCACGACAGGCGGCACGACTACCGGCGGTACGACCGGCGGCACGACGACGGGCGGCACCACCACGGGCGGGACGATCACCGGCGGGAGCACGACCGCTGCCGGCGAGATGGTACCCGTAGTCGCGAAGGTGGATACACAGCACGATCCGGCCAGCGCATATCGGCCGGCGTCCGCACCCGCGAGCGTGTAGCCGCTATAGGTGATGCCGATACCGGTGCCCACGCCCGACTGCGCGAACGTAGCCTGGGCGTCCGGCCCGGCGACCAACCGGACGTCGCCGGGCGAACCCGAGATGGCGTTCGTGTTGAAGCCCGACAGCGTCGTGGTGGTGGTGCCGTCGAACACCCGGTCGCCGTTGGGGAACAGCAGCATTTGCTGCGTCAGCGCGGCTCCTTCAGTCAGAACGAACTTGGTCGAGAAATCGGTGGGTGCCGCATAGGAAACCGGATTGTAGGCGATCGTTACCGGCGCGACGGTGACGGTGGTCGGGGGCGCGAGCGGCGCGAAGATGATCGTGCCGCCGCCGACGCCCGGGCCGGTGCCGGCGGCGCCGGCGATCAGCCGGAGCCCGACCGGCAGGCCGAGGCTCTGTGCCGGGATCGTGCTGCCCCGCGTCAGCGTCACCGCCGCGTCGATATGGACGTCGTGGCCGGCACAGAGGGTGATGTTGCCGTCGGTCGTCGTGATCGCGTGGAAGACCTGCACGTCACGGCCGGCGTTGAGCAGGACACTGCCGTTGGTGGTCGTGATCGGCGCGTTGACGTTGATGTCCCGGCCGCAGCACACCACGACGTTGCCGTTCGTGGCGGTGATCGCCGCATTGATGTCGACGTCGCGATTGCCGTTCATCGTCAGCGTCGTCGGCGTGCCCGACGCGGTCCATGCGACCGCGTCGTTGACGAAGATATCGCCGACGCCGCCGGTCTGGTCGCCCGCTACCGGCAGCGTGCTGATGACGACGTTGTTGGTCACGAGCTGGGCGGACAGGGTCGCGCCCGATATGTTGCCGCCGGTTGCGGCGATGGTGAAGTCGGCGGGGTCTATCAGCCAGCTGCCGGTCGTGCCGGTCGCAGCGGCGGTGGTGATAGCAATGCCGTCCGCGATCCTGACGGTGGCTGCGGAGGTTTCGATGAAGCCGCCGTTGCCGCCATTCGGGGCACTGGCGTCGAGCACGCCGGCCGCATCAACGCTGCCGCTTTGCATGTCGCCGAGCAGCAGGATCCTGCCACCGCGATTGACCAGCGTGCGGGCTTCGATGACACCCGTATTGTTGACCACGGTGCGGAGCAGCTGTCCGGCAGCTTGCGCGGTGAGCAGTACCTGCCCGCCATCGGCGCGGATCATGCCGCCATTGCCGACCAGTGCGTTGACCGCGCCGGTGTCGACGGTGACGTTGAGCAGGCCGTCGCCCGCGACGTCGAGCGTGACGCCCTGACCAGCGGCAAGGGCCACGGTGCCGAGCTGCGCAACGATGAGGCCCTGGTTGCTGACGTCGGCGCCAAGCAGCGCCACATAGCCGCCGTCGGCGGCGGTGATCGATCCGCGATTGAGCACGGCTGCACTGCTGGTGCCGCTGAAACTGTGGCGACCGGCCGCGAAATCCGCATCGCTGACGTTCAGGGTCGACGCGACCAGCGATCCGACACTGACCTGCGCATCCTGGCCGAACAGCACGCCGTTCGGATTGACCAGGAACACCTTGCCGTTGGCGTTGAGGTTTCCGAGCACCACGCTGGGATCGCTGCCGATCACGCGGTTGAGGGCGATCGAGGTTGCGTTGGGCTGGATGAAGGTCACGCTGTTGCCCGCGGCGATGCCGAACCCGTCCCAGTTGATGACCGCGGTCGGGCTCGACTGGTCGATCGTGACCGTCCCGGTGGTGGTGGAGATGGTGGCGCTGCCCGAGGTGACGCTGCCGCCGGTCGGCAGGCTCTGTGCGTGCGCAGAGGCGACCGCGAGCGATCCCGCCACGCCGAGCAGGGCCATCCGCGCGCAGCCCGCCAACGCGGTCGAGGCGGCGAGCACGGTTTTGACACCGCGTCTGGAAGTGGTCACGTCGCGCTGGTGAAAGGCATTCATACTGACGGTCCTTGCTGGAAGTGGCGGTGCGTCATCGAGCGTGTCGCTGCCGTCAGAAGAGTTTGATGATCTGGAACCAGAAGCGGTCCGCATCGTCCGGGCCCGAGGTCACGCGCTGGTCGCCGAGGCGTCGGGCGTAGCTGCCCTTGAGCACTATTCCCTCCGGTGCCGCCCAAGTGAGCCCGCCGCCGATGCCGCTGCGATGCGCTCGGTTGGACCCCGCAAACCAGGGATCGTGCGCATATGCGACTTCGCCGACGTCCACGAAGGCGATTGCCTGTAGCTGGCCGGGTAAACCGGCGGTCCACCGGCCGAGCGTCAGCCTCGCTTCGGCCGTGGCGACATACCCCTGGTCGCCATAGGCCTCACCTTCGGGATAGGCGCGCACGCCATAGGCACCCCCCAGTTCCATCTGTTCGGAGGTGTCCAGATTGTCGAAGGCGAGCTGCCCGCGGATCGAACCGTAGAGCGACAACGCGCCGCTGACCGTCTGTAGTCGCGCCGCGGCGAAGTTCACCTTCTTGAAGCTGCCGTCGCGCCTCGCGGCGAGCCGGTCTGCGGCGCGTTCGAGGGGGTTCTCGATGTCGAACTCGCCAACCGTGAAACCGCCCGACACGTTGGTCCATCCGCCGCCGGCGAGATCATCGTGCGCATCGCCGCTGACACCGAGGGTCACGACCCGGCTCTTCTTGTTCGAACGTGACGACACCAGGCCGATGCTGTCATCCAACCACTTCGCTTCGGCGCTTGCGAGCGCATAGACATTGGCATCGCGCGAACGGATCAGGGGATAGCGGGCATAGAGGCTGCCGATGTCGGCGGTGCCGCTGGCATCTAACCGCTCGAACTCGCGACCGAGCTCGTAGCGTATGTGCGAGTAGGCGACGCCGAGGGTGACGTCGGCAACCGGAGCCTGATACGCGGCACGGCCATAGGCGAGCCCGCCGGTCGAGGCGAGGATGCGCAGGCTTAGCAGATCGCCGATGGAAGCCGGATTGTTGACATTGACCGTTCCTCCCGCGCGGTAGCTGCCGGTGTAACGGTTGCCCGCATTGTCGGCTTCGACACTGCCGGTGATGCGGCGACCCGGCGTGAGATCGACCGCGAGGTCGGAGGTGCCGACCGCGCTACCTGGCGCCAGCGTCGAGCGAACCTTGACGCCCGGGATGTCGGAAAGAAGCAGCAGCCTGCGTTCCAGGGGGGCAGAGGAGACGATGACGCCGCGGTCAATACCGCGCAGGACGTCGCGGGCTACCCGGTTCGACAGGCCCGTGCCGTTGTTGATGGCGACCTCGCCGTAGCGGCCCTCCGCGACGGCGATCGTTACCGATCCGCCTGCGATCTCCTGTGCGGGGAGATAGGCCTGGGCGAGGAAGTAGCCATGTTGGTGATAATAGGCCGCAATGCGTGCAGCGACGGTGCGCAGGTCGGAGAGGCTCCTTTCCCGCCCCGGCTCGAACCCGCTTGCGGCGCGCAACGTCGCTTCGTCGAACAACGAAGCTCCGGTGATCCGCAAGATATTGACCCGGAGGGTGTCGCCGGGTGCGCCTGAGTCAGGTTGCGTGCGGTTCGGTTCGACCTTCAGCACCGGCGGCGACCGCGGCGTCTCGAACGTCGGGGGTATCTGCTGCAGCTGCGCACCCGCGCTCGTGGTCTGTGCATGGACGCCGGGAGCCGCCGCCAGCAGAGCAAGCATCGCAGGTCCACGTGTCCTCAGACGGTGCATCCTGGATGCCTTGCGCTGTGCCCGATCGGTCAAGACGAGCGCGCCCGGCCGGAGACGAGCGCCTGCCGGCCATGATGCAGGTGCCGCTGTAGTTTGATGTGCATCTTGTGCTCTTTCCCTAGCTGGCGCGCCGGGATTGGGTCCGCCGAGCATCACTTCGTCGAGCGTCGGTTCGCATGACGCCATTCGTGCGACAGACCAGCCGTCCGCGACATGGATCGCATGCTGCCGATAAGGTGTGCTTACCGAGCGGACCGTAGTTCTACGGTACGGACGGGCGCTGCAGCTGTTGGATGGAAGCGTACGTCACCCCGCCGCTTCTTGCGGGCATCGAGGCTGGACGGCATGGCGCGTCGCCGCGGGCAACGGGCCGGCGGTCCGCGAAGCGCCGACTTGGAACTGATCAGCGCCGGGTGGCGGCGACATCCGGCAGGTAACCGTCCGGCATCTGTTCCCTGCGTGAGCGTCACATACGCGACAAGCCCGTCAGCCCGCGCCTGGACTCACCGCCGCGCCGATCGTCGGCCCGACGTGAACGGCATGCCGATCGTGCGGGCGCCGGATCGGCCTACCCAGCACCAGCGCTCCGACGGTCGGCTCAGATGCCGACCGAGTAGAGGGCGTGGTGTGCCAGAATGAAGAGCGTGCGTCCGTCCGGGCCGCCGATCAGCAGCTGTAGCGGGCGCTCGGGCACGTCGATGCGCCGGACCTCGCGGCCGTCCTTGTCGTAGACCCACACCTGCCCATTCGCGACGTAGAGGTTGCCCGCGGGATCGCGCGCCACGCTCTCGCCACCGCGCGGCGCCACGACGCGCAGGTCGCCGAGCGCGCCGCTTGCCGCCACCACGCCGCTGTAGGTCAGGTTCTCCGACGCGTTGGTCAGGTACACGCGTTCGCCCGCGCGGGCGGTCACCAGCCCGTAGCTGTCAAGCGTGTCGGACCAGCGCCAGCCCTGGTGATCGTCCGGTCCCTGGTTCCACACCCGGAACGTGGGGATCGCAACCGAGCCGTCGGGCGAGACATACGCCTGGCGTTTTGCTTCGCGCATCTTGCTGATGAAGAAATCGGAGAGAGGCCGGTACTCGTACGTCTTTTGATCGATGCGATCAGCAAATTCGCCGTTTGCCCAGACGTTGACCGGGAGCGCGATCGCGCTGCCAGCGAGAGGGCGGGTGGCGGCGATCGTGCGGACGTCGTCGGGCGCCTTGGGGTCGATGCTGTAGACCGTGCCGTCGCGCCCGGCGCTCGACAGCACGAGCAGCCGGCCCGATCGGTCGACCGTCAGGTTTACCGGGTCGAGCGTCGCCTGGCTGACCGTGGACAGCCCCTCGGACTGCGACCAACCGTGGATCCGCTGGTGGAAACGGTCGACGAAGTAGAGTTTGCCCCGCGCATCGACCGCGCCGCCGGCAATCGAGTAAAAGCCATCCGCCAGCTTGGTCACGCCAGGCGTCACCGGGACACCCGCGAGCGTTGCCGGGCGCGGGCTGACGGCGGGCACGTCCAGCTTCGCGAACTCGCGCTCGCGCACCTCCTGGCCGGTCGTCACGTCCGTGATGGCGTTTTCGAACGGGTACTTGCTCGCTCGCACGAAGGTGCCGCAGCCTTCCGTGTCGCAGTGCGCATAGGCGCTCTCGGCATTCACATGGACGTTGCGGAAGCGGATCTCGCCTGAATTCACCAGCCGCACGGCGGTGTCCATCGGCTTGGCGGTGCGGGTGACGCGGTAACCATGGTAGTTGGCGAACAGGATGTTGCGGCTGTTGTGGAACTCGGTGGAGACCGCGTACATGCCGTCGCGCACTTCCTGCTCGGTCTGGGGTGCCAGGAACTCCCAATTTTCGACGTTGCGCAGCACGATCTCATTCTTGAAATGATGCTCTGCCGACAGCTCGTAGACGTGCCCCGGGGTCTTGGTGTCGGTCACGTAGAAGCCGGTGGAGGCAAGCCCGTTCGGGGTCCAGATCGCATTGAACGTGCCGCCGCCGCCGTCGGTGACCCAGATGCTCGCCTGCTGCCCGTCCCAGCGCGCCTCGGGATCGATCCCGCCGCCGCTCGCTTTTCCGGCATTGTAGACGACAGGCCCGTGGATGCGGACGTCGTTGATCATCGAGCGCTCGCCGGCGCGCCAGATGATGTTGGAGGCTCGCGGGTTCACGCCCCCCGCGTAGAGCCCCAGGCCGTAGACGATTGCGCCGCCGCCCTTTGCACTCTCGACCATCGCCTTGGCCCCGCCGACGCCGGCAAAGCGCGTTGCATTGTCGGGCAGGTAGAGCTGGGTCTGGTTCGGATGGAGCGCGATCAGCACGCTGTCCGGCTTGAGCTTCAGCGTGTCGGTGATGCGGTATCTGCCGGTCGGCAGGTAGACGACACGGTGCGCATCGACCGCGCGCTGCAACGCGGCGGTGTCATCGGTCTGGTCGTCGCCCTTCGCACCGAGCGCACGGGCGTTCGCCCACTCGCTGACTGGCGGCAGCAGTGGAAGCGCCGGCGCCGGCCGCGCGGGGGCGGCCGTCAGCGCAGTCATGGTGATGTCGGTCGCGGTCTTACCCATTTCGCCCACGCGCGCGAGCTTCAGCCCGTGTGAGAAGTCGCTGACGCGCCACCCCGCACCCTGGCCCGCAATAGTCCGGCCGCTGTCGCGGAACTTGACGAACACCGGCGTGTTCACGCCGACCGCATTGTCGAAGCCGACCTGGGTAAAGACGCTCTGTTCGCTGGAGATAACGACGCCGGCCCGGCTGACGTTCTCGAACCGGACGTTCTTGCCCCAGAGCGAGTCGGAATAGCCGTGATCGATCTCGATCCCGACCGGCGTGTCGCGGATCGCGACGTTGACCAGCGTCAGGTCGACTTCATGCTCGCGGATAGCGGCGTCGCGCTGACCCGAAAACTCCGAATCGATCAGCGTGAATTGCCACGCGGGTGACGTCTTCTCGGTCACGATGCCGTAGCGACCGCCGAAGAAGCGCAGGTTGTCCGCCTCGTTTCCCGCCTGGTAGATCCCGGCGAAGGCGGAGCCCAGACGGAAGTCGACGTGACGCAGGAAACCATGCTGCGCGACTCGGAAGCGAACCGCCACCGCGCCCGCATTGCCGTCGCCGATCTCGAAATCAACGTTCGCCAGCGCCGAGTAGAAAGTGGTGGAGGTCGCATCGAAGGTTGCGTCGTTGGGCGGCACGCTGGTGGGCGGCGGCACCGGCGGCTTGCCCGCGCTATACTGGTCTTCGCCAGTGAAGCTCAGCATGGCACCGATACCCCTGGCGTAGCCGGGCGTGTTGTCGCCGAGTATGAGCACGGGGCGGGTCGGTCCGACACCGAACATTCGCACGCCCGAGCGAAGGAACACGGTTCGCGAGATCCGGTAGCGTCCCGCGGGTAGGAAGACGACGCCGCCACCACCCCGCTGACGCCCGGCAGCGACCGCATCGATCGCCTGCTGGATCGCGGCGGTGTCGTCCGCGCGCCCGTCGCCGACGCCCTTTACCGTCACGGCGCGGGGATCGTCGGGGGCCGTCAGGAAGACCGACGTTGATTGTGCGAAGGCGGGGAGGGGCGCCAGGACAAGCGCGATCAACAGCAGGCCGGACGCCTTCATGGGAGTGCTCCGTGAGACAAGGGTCGGGGGGCGGCTACGCATGCCGCGGCGTAGATCACGCGACGTGCAGCACCAGCGACTGCGCCGCGATCGCCACCTGCGTGCGGTTGTGCACGTTCAGCTTGCGCATCAACGCCGTCATGTGCGCCTTCACCGTCGCCTCGGCGATGCCGAGGTCATAGGCGATCTGCTTGTTGAGCTGTCCCGAACGGACGCCGCGCAGCACCTTGATCTGCGTCGGCGTCAGCCGCACCGACATGCCGCCGTCACGTGCCGGCGGCTTCGTTGCCGCGAGCGCTACCATTGCTGCCTGGCCGGTTCCCATCATCGCATCCTCCCTCGCCGATCAAGACCTGACGTGCCGCCGCAACTTGCCGACGGGGTCGCCCAGCGCGCTCCGGTTGATCCGAAATCGGTTGGACAGCTTTGAGTATGTTCGACTATGATAGGCATATTCAAGCGCTTTTTATGGCTATGTCCATAAAACCTGTTGGACAACTCGCGCCACAAGAGCGCAGCGTGTGGGCTTTGGGGGAGGTTGGCGGTGTCACTGCTGAGTATCTGTAGAGTCGCCTGGTGACCGGCGGCAGCGACCTGCGGCTGGTTGCGGCCGCGATTGCCGGTATCGCGCTCGCGATCGTGATGATCGTGCGCGGACGTTTGCACCCCTTCATCGCGCTGCTGTGCGGGGCCTTCGCCGTCGGATTGTTCGCCGGGATGCCGCTCGCCGACACTGCGAAGGCGGTTCAGAAGGGCGTCGGCGATATCATCGGCGGTACCGGCCTGGTGGTCGCGCTCGGCCTGTCGCTCGGGGCGATGCTGCACCTGTCGGGCGCTGCGGCCGCGCTGGCGAGCGGCGCGTTGCGCATCACCGGTCCGCGCGCCGCACCCTGGGCGACGCTCGGCATCGCGATCGTCATCGGCCTGCCGCTTTTCTTCGAAACAGGGTTGGTGTTGTTGCTGCCGATCGTCGTGGCCGCGGCCAAGGAGATGGCGAGCGGTGAGACGCCCGCGGCCCGTGACGCCGCGAAACTGCGCCTCATCATGCCCGCGCTCGCCGGCCTGGGAGTCGTGCACGCGCTCGTGCCGCCGCATCCCGGCCCGTTGCTCGCGGTCGAGGCGCTGGGCGCGAACCTCGGCCTCACCATGCTTTATGGCGTTCTGATCGCGATCCCGATCGCGGTGCTCGCCGGACCGGTGCTGGCGCGGATCGTGACGCCAGGCATCAGGTTGACGGAGCCGGTGCTGAGCGACCCGGTGATCGACCTGGTCACCCCGTCGCGTGGCCACGCGCTATTCATCGTCCTGCTGCCCATCGTGCTGATCGCCTCGGGCGAGCTGGGCAAGCTGATACCGGCGCTAAAGGACTCGGCGGTGCTCGCCGCGGCGGCGAATCCGGTGCTCGCGCTGCTGATCACCAACCTGCTTGCGTTACCCTTGCTGTTCGGGCGGCGCCTGAGCGAAGCGGCGATCCAGGAGTCGATCTGGCACGAGACGATGGGCGCCGCCGGCGCGATCCTGCTGGCGATCGGCGCAGGTGGCGCGCTGAAGCAGGTGCTGGTGAGTGCGGGCCTCTCCGACCTGCTCGCGCGCGTGGTCATGATGTACCCGATCTCGCCATTGCTTCTCGGCTGGCTCGTCG
The DNA here is from genome assembly GCA_035537395.1 of Sphingomonas sp. Taxonomy (GTDB): domain Bacteria; phylum Pseudomonadota; class Alphaproteobacteria; order Sphingomonadales; family Sphingomonadaceae; genus Sphingomonas. Next base: position 12,249 of record DATLME010000350.1, read on the forward strand.
CCGTCGGCATTCGCCTGGCGGCGGGATCCGCGACGGTCGCGACCATTACCGCGGTCGGCGTCATGCCCGGCGTCGTCGCCGCGTCGGGAGCCTCCCCCGAGCTTGTCGTGCTGGCGATCGGCGCCGGCTCGGTATTCTTCAGCCACGTCAACGATCCAGGCTTCTGGCTGGTGAAGGGATACATGGGCACCAGCACCGCCGATACGTTCCGCACCTGGTCCCTGCTCGAAACGGTGATCTCGGTCGCCGGTCTCGTCATGGTCGTCGGACTCAGTTACATCGTGTGACCGGGTCAGTGCCCATGCGACGATAGAGGACGAACGGCCGTGACGGGCGAAAGGCTGGCGGATCGCGCCTACACGGCGATCGTCGGGATCATCAACAAGGAGGATCTTGCGTCCGGCGACCGGCTGCCGTCGGAGGCGCGGCTGGCGGAAACGTTCGGCATGTCGCGCACCATCGTACGCGAGGCGCTGGTGCGGCTCGCGGCCGACGGCATCACGGAAGCGCGCCGCGGCGCCGGCTCCTTTGTGAAGCGCCGCCCGTCCGAACGGCTCGGCGCCCATGTGCCGCTGGACGGGCTGGCGGCGACGCTCGGCACCTACGAAGTGCGGTTCGTGGTCGAGGCGGAGGGCGCGCGGCTGGCGGCGCAGCGCCGCTCGCATCGCGATCTTGAGTTGATCGAAGCGCGCCTGGCGGCGTTGCGCGGAGCGCTCCTGTCGAGCGCACCCGCGCATGACGAGGACTGGCTGCTCCATCGTGCGATCCTGGAGGCGACGGGCAATGACGCTTTTGTGGCGATCTTGGATCAGCTGCAGGAGGAGGTGATGCGCATCCTGCGCGCCGGCGTGGACATCTCCCGCGCGCGTCCGCCGCAGGTGATCGAGGCGATGATGGATGAACACGATGCGATCGTCGACGCGATCCGGACGCAGGACGGCGACGGCGCGGCGCTGGCGATGCGCTGGCACCTGTCGCAGGGCCGCAAGCGGCTGATGCCCTAGGCGGCGACCTCGCTGCGCGCCCGGTGCAGCACGGCGTCGCGCAGTCTCTCCACCGGCCAGGAACAGGGCAGCGTCAGCGCGCGCTCGTCCGGCGCGGGACGTTCGAGCGCGCCGAGCTGGCTGTCGAGGAGGCTCGCGGGCATATAGTGTCGCGTGCGCCCGGCAAGCCGCTCGGCGATCTCCTCGCGATCGCCGTCGAGCAGCACGAACAGCAGCGGCACGCCCGCGGCGCGCTCCAGCCGGTTACGATAGCTGCGCTTCAGCGCCGAGCAGGCGGCGACCGCCAGCCGGTCCTCCCGTACCGCCGCCCCGATCGCCGCGCCGAGCCGATCCAGCCATGGCCAGCGGTCCGAATCGTCGAGCGGGCGACCCGCCTGCATCTTGGCCACGTTGGCCGCGCCGTGAAAGTCGTCTCCTTCGAACGCAGGGCAGGCGATGTGAACCGCAAGGTCATGCATCAGGGTCGATTTGCCGCAGCCGCTCACGCCCATGATGACGATGGCGCGATGCGGCAGGGCGGCGGTGGTCAACGGCGCTGGCACGTACTTCTTCCTGGCTCTCGCCCTAACCGCGGGGCTCGGCCCCGGCTGCGTCGTGGTTGCTGCCCGCTGCCGCGCGCGGTGACCATCGCGACCTTTGTCGCAGTCGCACGGCCGACAGGCCGTGCTAGGAAGGTCGCGATGCGCGAGTAGGAGGGGACGGTTGATGGGCAACGTGGCAAGCACGATCCGGCGCGGGATATACGCCGCCGTCCTGCTCCTCGGCACCCCCGCGACAGCGCAGCCAGCACGCTCATCGTCGGCGTTCCAGACCGCGCCGAACGATCCGCGGGCGATCACGGTCAAGGCGACCGGTAACGGCGTCGCCGACGACAGCGCCGCGATCCAGCAGGCGCTCGACGCCGCGGCGGCGAAGCCGGGGGGCGGTATCGTCTTCCTGCCCTCGGGGCGGCACCGCATCACACGCACCATCTACATCTGGCCTGGCGTGCGCATGTTTGGGGTAGGGCGCTCGCGGCCCGTGCTGCTGCTGACGGCCAATACACCCGGGTTTCAGCAGGGCGTCGGCAGCATGGTGCTCTTCACCGGCAACAACCCTCGCGGTACCACGCTCGACAATTGGGGCAACCCGATCAAGGGCGCGCCGGTCGTCCCGGTTCCGCCACCCACCAGCGTGCCCTTCGATGCCAACATCGCCGATGCCAACTCGGGTACGTTCTATTCCGCACTCTCCAATGTCGACTTCGAGATCGGCGAAGGCAATCCGGCGGCGACGGGAGTGCGCCAGCACACAGCGCAGCACACCTACCTTGCCCATATCGACTTTCGGCTCGGTTCCGCGCTCGCCGGCATCTACCAGGTCGGCAACCTCGGCATGGACCTGCGCTTCTTCGGCGGCCGCTATGGGATCCTCGCGGAGAAGACCTCGCCTGCCTGGCAGTACACCTTGCTCGACGCGACCTTCGACGGGCAGCGCGATGCCGCGATCCGCGAGCATGAGTCGGGACTCACCCTGGTGAACACCCTGATCCGTAACACGCCGGTCGGGATCGAGATCGATCGCGGCTATGGCGACCGGTTGTGGGGCACCGACGTGCGGTTCGAGAATGTCTCCCAAGCGGGCGTCGTCATCAGCAACGAAGATAACGTCTTTACTCAGATCGGTTTCGGCAACGCGCTGGCCAGCAACACGCCCGTGTTCGCCCGCTTCCGCGACAGCGGACGCACGGTGAACGGACCTGGCGAACGCTACCGCGTGGCCGAATTCACCTACGGCCTGACGCTTGCCGGGCTCAATCAGCCGGGCACCTACCAGACGCGCATGGACGCAGCCGCGATCGGCAAGTTGCCGAAGCGACGCGACCCGGCGATCCGCACGCTACCGTCGGTGTCCGCCTGGGTCGACGTGCGCACGCTGGGCGTGAAGGGCGACAACATGGCCGACGACACCGCTGCGATCCAGCGGGCGATCGACCGGCACCGGGTGCTCTACTTCCCTGCCGGCTTCTACCGCGTCACCGACACGCTGAAACTGCGCTCCGACAGCGTGCTGATCTCGCTGCATCCCGGCATGACGCAGATCGTGCTTCCCGACGACCTCCCCGGCTATCGCGGCGTCGGTTCGCCCAAGGCGCT
>DATLME010000351.1:0-2959 GCA_035537395.1 Sphingomonas sp.
GATGTGGCGCTATTACCTGATGTATTGCGAAGGCGGGTTCAGGGGCGGTGGCATCGACGTCGCGCAAGTAACGCTGATCAAACGCTGATTCTAGTCCCAACCGTCATGCCGGACTCGTCCCGGCATCCACCGTTCCTCTTATCCGCGGCCCGAGTTCATGCGGCCGGTGGATGCCGGACCAAGCCCGGCATGACGAAGGGAACGAAGCCTCAGCCCTCGACGCGTTCGCGGTGGCCGTCCTCGAACCCGGTAACCGCGAGCGCGACGATCCGGTCGGCGACGACCTGCGGGTCCTTCACCGAGGCGGGGTCCTCGCCGGGATAGGCACGCGCGCGCATCTTCGTGCGGGTGGCGCCCGGATCCAGGATCGCGGTGCGGATCTTGCTGATGCCCGCCATCTCGTCGCCATAGGCGAGCAGCAGCGTCTCGAACGCCGCCTTCGACGCACCATAGGCGCCCCAGAAGGCGCGCGGCTTCTGACCGACGCTGGACGTCACGCCGATCACCCGCGCACCCGTCGAACGTCGCAGCATGGCATCAAACGCGGCGATCATCGCTGCCTGCGCGCTCACGTTGAGGGTCAGGATCTGCGCCAGCTCCTTCGCATCGATCGCGGGTACCGCCGCCAGCGATCCCAGCATCGCGGCGTTCAGGACCATCACGTCGAGAGCCTGCCAGCGCTCGCCGATCGCCGCCGCGAGCCGGGCGATGCTGTCGGACTCGGCAAGATCGAGCGGCGCGATCGTCGCCGATCCGCCGGCGTCGAAGATCGTCTCCTCGACCTCCTCCAAGCCCTTGGCAGTCCGCGCCGTCAAGACGACGTGTGCGCCCGCTGCGCCGAGCGCGATCGCGGTGGCAGCGCCGATCCCGCGGCTGGCGCCGGTGACGAGCGCGAGCCGCCCGGCAAGAGGCTGAACGGTCAAGCGATCCTCCGAATTCTAGATGACGCGCTCGGCGAGCAGCGCGAACTGGTCGACCGACACGCTCTCGTCCTGGTCGGTGAGCGTGGTCGGGTAATCGCCCGTGAAGCAGGCGTCGCAATATTTGGGGCGGATGTCGGCGCGATGCGCCTCGCCCAGCGCCTTGTAGAGCCCGTCGATCGATACGAACGCCAGGCTGTCGGCATGGATGAAGTCGGTCATCCCGCCGACATCGTGCTTCGCGGCGAGCAGCTTGGCGCGCTCGGGCGTGTCGACCCCGTAGAAGCAGCTGTGGCGGGTAGGCGGGCTCGCGATCCGCATGTGAACCTCAGCGGCGCCGGCATCGCGCATCATCTGCACGATCTTGAGGCTGGTGGTGCCGCGGACGATCGAATCGTCGACCAGGATGACCCGCTTGCCCTTGATGAGCGCGCGATTGGCGTTGTGCTTCAGCTTGACGCCGAGATGGCGGACCTTGTCGCCGGGCTGAATGAAGGTGCGGCCGACATAATGCGAACGGATGATGCCGAGCTCGAACGGGATCCCCGATGCCTGGGCATAACCAATCGCCGCGGGCACCCCGGAATCGGGAACGGGGATGACGAAATCGGCATCGACCGGCGATTCGGCGGCGAGCTGCGCGCCGATCTCCTTGCGCACGGTATAGACCGATTGGTCGCCTGCGATCGAATCCGGGCGCGAAAAATACACCCATTCGAAGATGCACGGCCGCGGCGCCATCGGCGCGAACGGCCGGATCGAGCGGACCTCGTGGCCCTGGACGATGATCAGTTCGCCGGGTTCGACACTGCGCTCGAAGGTCGCGCCGACGACGTCTAGCGCCACCGTCTCCGACGCGAAGATCACCGCACCGTCGAGCTTGCCCATCACCAGCGGTCGGATGCCGAGCGGATCGCGGCAGGCGATCATCCCCTCGGGGGTCATGACGACCAGCGAATAGGCGCCCTCGATCTGCTTCAACGCATCGATGAAGCGATCGAGCAGGGTGCGATAGCTCGACGTCGCGACGAGGTGGATGATCGTCTCGGTATCGCTGGTCGACTGGAAGATCGAGCCGCGGCGGACGAGCTCGCGGCGCAGGCGAATCGCGTTGGAGATATTGCCGTTGTGCGCGATCGCGAAGCCGCCGGATTGTAGCTCGGCATAGAGCGGCTGGACGTTGCGCAACGCGGTCTCGCCGCTGGTGGAATAGCGGACATGCCCGCAAGCGACCTCGCCGGGCAACGCGCGAATGATGTCGTCGCGATCGAAATTGCCCGCAACATGCCCCATCGCACGGTGCGTGTGGAAATTGGTGCCGTCGAAGCTCGTGATCCCGGCAGCTTCCTGCCCACGATGCTGGAGCGCATGCAGCCCGAGCGCAACGAGCGCCGCTGCGCTCGCGCCGTCGCTGCCGGACACGCCGAATACGCCACACTCCTCGCGCAGCTTGTCGTCGTCATAGGGATTGGTGGTCAGCATCGCGGGGTCGCTCACGTGGTGCATGCGGGCCCATAGACCGTGCAAGCGCGCTTGTCGCCTGTTTGTCACGAAGTAGCGACACGGACGCCGATAACCGTCATCCCGGCGAACGCCGGGACCCAGAGTAACAAAGCGCGACGCTTGTGGCTCTGGGTCCCGGCCTTCGCCGGGATGACGGAAGGGGCCAGCGTTGTCGCGGTCCACACCACGCTCTAGACACGCTGGCATGCCAGACCGCGAAACGACGCTCGTCCTCGATCCCAGATACGACGCCGCCGGGTTGATCACCGCGGTGGTGGTCGACCGTCGTGGTGCGCCGCTGATGGTCGCGCACATGAACGCCGAGGCACTCGCCGCCACCCAGGCGAGCGGAGAGGCGCATTTCTGGTCGAGAAGCCGCGCACGCCTGTGGAAGAAGGGCGAGACCTCGGGCAATGTGCTGCGCGTGGTCGAACTGCGGATCGACTGCGACCAGGACGCGCTCTGGATAGTTGCGGACCCGGCCGGACCGGCCTGCCACACCGGGGCGACCAGCTGCTTCTTTCGGCGGGTCGAAG
>DATLME010000352.1:0-15428 GCA_035537395.1 Sphingomonas sp.
ATCTCGGCAGTGGAGCGCGCTGGCATGCAGACTCTCAATCAGGATCAGCGCGTCTCGTACGAGCTGGAGACTGACAATCGCGGCAAGACGTCTGCCGTGAACCTGCAGGCTGCTTAATTGTTGATGCCCGGTGGGCCTATGAAGGGCCCGCCGGGCGCAGACACTACTCGGCCCCACGGGCTGAGGCGGTAGGTCTTGCGGACTTCGTAGTCATAGACGTTCGAGTCTCGCTGCCCATGCTCCATCCGCGCTACGCGGCATGTCGAGCCAATGCTCCACTAGTTTATTACTTCGTGCTTCGCCGCCTTTTGCATGCCCATGAATGCCTGGACGGCTCTTGTGGGCGTTCGGCGGATACGCTTGGCACGACGGCAGCGGACGAGCATTCTAGCTTTCAACAACGCGCCCTTGGGCATGCGCCTCCATCGCTGTGTCCACGTGACCCCGCCTGATCAACGCGCCGAGCGCATCGCGCACGACGAGTAGGCCGCGCGTCAATCCGGCAGCCGCCCGATCGCCTTCATCCAGCGGTCGCGCGTGCTCGGATTGTCTTCGCTTCGCTTGCCGGGCAGACCCCGGGTATCGAGCCAAGACCGGTTGCAGCTCTCGACCGCGAAGTGGCTGGCAGGTCGAAACCGATAGGGATCGTCGAAGCTGCCGACGGTCAGGTCCATCGCGAGCGACTCGTCGTCTGAGAATTCAAACGTCAGCGGGGTGCCGCATGCCGAGCAGAAGCCCCGGTTAGCGATCGGCGACGAGGCATAGCGGTCAGGTTCCCGCGTCGTCCATGTGAGGTTCGCACGCGTTACGCCTTTCAGAGCGATGGATACGCCCCCCGTCGCCCGCTGGCACATCCGGCAGTGGCAGAGGTAGGCATCGTCGTCGTCGATCACTACCGAATATCGTATGCGGCCGCATTGGCAGCCGCCGGTCACCGTATGAGCCATGCTTCCCCCTTTCATCCGTCCGGCGAAATAGTGGGCTTAACGAAGTCAAGAACGCAAGCCGGCACGGCAGCGTACCATCCCACGCGGTGCTCGGCGTGAAGCAACGCCCATCCGGGGCCACCCTAAAGGTGTGCAGCACAATCACTCTCTAACCCGGACGGGGAATATGCGCTGCCCGCCGGGGGTCTAAACCGAGACTATGAAGACTCGACGCGACCTGATCCCGCTTATGCGACACGACCAGACGCCGCCGTCATGGGCGATCTACTCGTTCGGCAAGGCAACCTGGCTCGAAGGATCGTACAAGTCTTTCGCGGCGGCCGACAACGCCGCGCGCTTGATCGAGAAAGGGCGCGATCAGTCCGAGATACTCGGCGATCGCTTGTAGCGACGTCCGCCGACTTCACGTCGCGCGAAAGCACACGCGACTACTAGCGGCGCGCCTCAAATCGATCACGCTGTGGCATCCGGAGCTATCGCGACATCCGCGGCACACCAAGAAAGTCACGTTTTCCCAGCTTCACGCCTTGCGCGCGCAAGATCGCGTAAGCGGTCGTTGCGTGGAAATAAAAGTTTGGCTGCGAAAACGAGAGGAGGAAGTTTGTGCCGGTGAAGGGGAGCTTCGTTTCGCCGAAGACGAAATGCGTGTCGCGGTCGGCCAGCGCGTCGAAGGCGCCGCGATCGAGGCCGCGGAGCTGATCCATCGCGGCCTTCAGGACGGCGTGCAGGCCCGCGAAGTCGGTCGGCCACGGTGACATGTCGGGCGAGAATTTGCCCGCCTGCACCCCGTCGATCCCGCCTGCGGAATGCACCGCGCAGGACTTCACCTGATAGCCGAGCGGCAGCATGTCGGGCGCGAGGCGCGCGTCGATCAGATCGGCTTCCGCCCTGCCCTGTTCACCACAGAACGCCGCGGCCTTGTCGAGCAGCGCGTCGACCGCCTGCAGGATCTGGAGGTTGGACGGCACCACCGCATCGTAGAGGGAAAATGACATCATCGCGCTCCGGTTGTCAGCGCATCGTTATGCACCCGATCGTCAACACGGCTAAGGATATTAACCGGTCCGAAAGAAGCCCAGCCTAGGCAAATGATGGTGCGGATGGAAGTCGGCTGACGGCCTCCCCGCAAGAAATTCCAAAGTCGGGAGACACCATCGTGAGCGAGATCAACAGAGACGAGAAGGTCGCCGTCGCCAAGAGCGAGTTCAACGCGGCGAACATCATCATGGCGATTGCATTTCTCGCCCTGGTACTCGGCATCCTGAAGTATTTCGGCGTTTCACCGATCTGACCACGATGCCTACTACCTAAAGCGTGATCTCCCGTCGCTCTTCGTGGCTGCGATGGCCGGCGTCGATCACGCGCATGACCATGAGCGCCTCCTCGGCCGTGACCGGCGGGGCGGCGCCGGTCAGGATCGCGTCGCGCACGCCGGCGTAAAAGCGGGGATAGTCGCCCCGTTCCGCCGGGACCGAGGCCCGGATCGGGCCGCTGTCGGTCTGTCGAACCACGACGCCGGGGGAAGGATCGATGCCCCAGGCCGGGTCGCCCGGGCGAAGGCCCGCCCTGGACTGGCTTTCCTGCGCATCCAGCCCATGCTTGACGAAGCTCGCCTCGGTACCGTGCACGGCGTAGCGCAACGAGGAATCGTGAACGACCTGCCCGGCATGCAGGACGACCCGCAATCGATCGTACCGTAGCAGCACATGGGCGTAGTCGGCCACCGATGCTGCCCGCTTCTGCGCGGCAAGATCGGCATACACTGCCAGGGGCTTGCCGAACAATTGGAGTGCCTGATCGACCAGATGCGGCCCGAGGTCCTGCCAGACGCCGGCGCCGGGCTTTTCCTTCCATCGATCGACGACGACGGGACGAAACCGATCATAGTGGCTCTCGAACTGCACTATTTCGCCCAGTTCCCCCGCGGCGATCAGCCGACGCAGCGTAAGGAAATCGGAGTCCCAGCGCCGGTTCTGAAATATGCTGAGCACACCCGGCGATCGCGCCGCCACGGCGACCACGCGTTCGGCCTGCGACAGAGATTGAGCGAACGGCTTGTCGACAACGACGTGGCGCCCGGCCCGCAGGGCGGCGACCGCCTGATCGGCGTGCAGAAAGTCGGGCGTGGCGACGACGATCAGGCGGATATCGTCGTGTGCGAGCGCCGATGCCAGATCGGGCAGCACCTCGACCGCCGGCCAGTCGGCCCGAACCGCGTCCGGGCGCGACGAGACGACGGCACGCAGGGCGAGTCCCGGGGTCGCCGCGATCAATGGTGCATGGAAGGTCTGCCCAGCCAGACCGTAGCCCAGCACGCCGACGCCGATCGGTCCGGATGTCGGCATGTCAGTGCGGCCGGCGTTCTGTCAGCACGTCGACCTTACCGTTGTTCACGCGCACGCGCAGCGACCAGAGCATGCTTCATTGGCGATCCTCTCGCACGACCCGACCCCCTCTGCGAGCAGAACTCAATGGTCTACGGGTGTCAACTCACCCGTGGCGAACCGGTGAATTCACCTGATCCCGTCACCCGCGACCATCGCGATCGTCGCGGCGCCTGCCAATCTGGATCAGATAGAAGAACCGGAACCCGAGCCGCCGGCGACCGGTCTAGGCGGCGGCAATAATGGCAGAGGCAGCAATTCCGCCTCCGAGAAGAAGAAGCCCGACGAGGTCGGCGAGACGGACAGCATCCAAGCGCAGGACGATTGAGCGCGCGCTGGCGCCGGATCGGTCAGTGATCGAGTGGTCCGGTGGTCGCGCTCACCCCTCGATCGGGGTTCGCGATTGGCTGCCGCCCGCTGCCAGCCTCGAGTAGGTTTCGGCTAGTTCGAGATGGATCTCGGCTGCGCGTGGGTGGCTCGCCCGGGCCGCAAGCTCGCGTTCGAAGGTTTCGCGGCTTTGCAGATATTTGACGCTGTGTTGTTCGGCCATCACGATCTCCTCCCGAGATGACAACGTGCATCGGCGCATATAGCCCGTCCTTAACGTGGATTGGGGAGGCTCTGGCGAAGTGGTTAAAGTGGAGCAATACGGGCGGCTCCGGCGCACCCTCGAACCGCCTGCACCTGCTTCCTGTCCGTAGAAAAGGGCCCCTGATCCGATAGTTGGGACGTGATGCACGCATCAACGAAAACGCCGACCAGGATCGACGCGTTCGGCCGCGGACGTGAGACCCAGCGCGCCGGCCTCGCGCTCAGCTGGCCTGTGTAAACGCCAGGCAGCCGGCTAGCGCAGCGGACCCGGTCACCAGCATGGCTCCGTCCCGGTAGAGTGCCCGTGACGCGCCCCGCCGGGGAAGCTTCACGACGGCGAAACGTCCTCCGGGGTCAAGCGCGATCAATTGGCTTCCGGATGCCACCACTGCGTTGATGGCACCGCCCGCGGTGATGCCGGCCCGGAACACCACCAGCGTGCTGCCGCCGGGGGCCGGTATCTGCGCGACCGGCGCGGCGACGAGCAAGGCAGCCGCCACCCCCGCCGCAGCCCGGCGGCCTGCCCCGTCGCCTCCTGGACCGCGCAACACCAGCCAGCCCGCCGCGGCAATAGCGACGCCGAGCCCGAGAAACCACGCGAGGTCGTAAAGCATCGGATCAGGGACGTTTACGCGAATGCGGTGGATCCCCAGGACCCAGTGGAAGACGCCAACGTCGATGATGTTCCAGAGGCCGAAGCCGAGCATTGCTCCACCAAGCACTCTTCGCCCCGCGCCAGGGCGGTCCAGCGCAGAACGGGCACGCCAGAGCAGCCAGAGACCGAGGATGGTGATCGCAAGAAAAACGACGTGGAAAAGGCCGTCGGCAAGAACTTGCGTCCGCAGGTCGCGAAACGCTTCGCCCGGCACCAGGCTCAGCAAGTGATGCCACTGGAGGATCTGGTGGAGAAGGATGCCGTCGAAGAAGCCGCTCAGCGCCAGCCCGATCACCAGCGCCGCCCGGGTGGCGCGGTCGAATGCGGGACGGGATGAATACCTCATATCGCAGCCTCCAGCGCTTGTTCCGCCGCAGCAAAGGCCGGTCGGCGCACTGTCAGACGGACGCGTGATCCGGCTGTTCCGCATTGGCCCAGATGCTGGCCGCGGCAGCCCTGTTCTCGTGAGGAAAGGGTATGCGGCTGCGGAATGAATCGCTGAAGACGCCATCCACCCGGATGCTGAACGACAGTTTGCCGCTGGCGTCTGCGCCGTGGAACTGGTTCACGGTATCGAACCATGCCGCGTACCCTTCGACATAGGCGCGCTCGCCTGTGGCGGGGTCGAGCATGTAGAACGGCTTGCTCCGGTTGGTTCGCAGCCAGATGAATTCGTGGCACAGCTCGGCACTGTCATGGTCCTTGTGCGCGGAAACGGCGCGGCCATCCCCATCGTACATGATCAGGATGCGACCGGTGGCCGCGAACGGCAGCGTGGCGATGAAGTCCATCAACGGCGCGAACGCCTGAGCCTCCGGCGATGGCTCCCAGACCTCGGTTCGATCAAGGTCGTAATAATTTTCCGGCTCGCGCGAGCGGGTCAGCTCGATCATCCGCGACCCGGGCCGGACGGGTGCCTTGTCGTCGAGCAGGAAAGGCCCCGTGTAGAACTGGCGGTCGTGCGTCCCTGCCAGTCGCGCTTCGAGCCGGTTTGTGATGAACCCGTCCAGACCGACGAGGCGCGGAACGTCGATGAACGGATCGATGCTCTTGTAGCTTGGATAATGTGCAACCCTCATCGCCGGAACCGTAGCTCGTGCGCAAGCTGCCCACATTGATCTGGGTATAGTCGAATTCGTGCTGCGTTTAACTTCGGTTAAAGCGCAAATATAAAATTGTTTAAATAAGCGGGTGACTATCCGCTCACTGACATTCAGTGACTTCTTCGAGACTTATCGTCCGGGGAAGTGCCAGCGGCACCCGATCTGGATGTAGCATGAAAATCTTTGTTAGCGGGCTTTACGCCGGCGGGAACCCGCAACCCGGCGTGGGCATCGTCCGCTCGTTGCGACAGGGCTATCCCGACGCGACGATCGTGGGCGTCGAATATTCGAACCGGGTATCGGGAATCCATTTCGACGAACTGGACGAGCTTTGGGTGCAGCGCCCCTGGGGCGAGCTGGATCTCGACAGCTATGGCGACAAGGTCCGCAACGTCCTCGACGCGGGCGGCCTGTGGATCTCGGGCAGCGACCTCGAGGCAATGTGGCTGGCGAGCATCTTTCCAGACGGGCACCGCAACCTGCTCGCGCCCCCGATGTCCGGGATCAAGCGCATCACCAAGCCGGTGGTCGAGGCGGCGTCGGGACTGCCGATCCGAATTCCCACTTATCTGTCCACCGAACATAGCGATTGGGACCTGCACGCGTTCTGCCGCGAGCATAACTGGCGCGTCTGGCTGAAGGGGCCGTATTACGACGCGTCGCGTACCCCGACCTGGGACAGTTTCACTGCCGTCCGCAACGCCCTGACCAAGGTCTGGTCGACCGAAAAGCTATTCCTGCAGGCGCACGTCAGCGGCTACGAGGAGTCGGTCATGCTGTCGGCGTACCAGGGCGAACTCCTGGGCGCGGTCAGCATGCGCAAGCGCGACATAACGCCCGAGGGGAAGACCTGGGCGGGCGACGTGTCCGACGTGCCGCCGGCGTTCCTCGAGCCGCTGCGGCAAATGGTGCGCGACACCAACTGGACCGGCGGCGGCGAGCTCGAAATGGTGCGCGATGCATCGAACCAGCTCTGGCTCATCGAGATGAACCCGCGGTTCCCGGCGTGGGTGCACGGCGCCACGATCGCAGGCCACAACCTGCCCGCGTTGCTCGTGGAGGCGGCCACCGGGGTCTCCTCGGCGCGGGCGCCGGCGCAATCGGCCGAGTTCACGCGGATCGTGCTCGAGATACCGGTGCGCCCGGATTTCCCCCTGCCCCCATTGCCCGAGCCGTTCGCGGGCGCGGTCGGGCATTCGATGAAGCATCCCTCGGGGCTCACCGCGCTCGCGGCACGGCTGCACGAGATCGACCCCGACATGCTCGACGTGGCGCTGGATCCCGGCAGCGGCGAGGCACCGAGCGGGGTCGCCGAGCTTCCAGCAAGCTTCGTCGCCGATATCGCGGCGCAGGATTTCGCGGCCATGCAGACGCCGCAATATATCTACATGGATACGACCGCGGCCGGCCTGTTCAGGCAGGCGGCGGACCGCGCGCATCGTCTCAGCACCAACGATGTCGAAGTGATCAGCGGCTATTCGATCAAGACCAATCCCGACAAGCGGCTCATCAAGCTGGCGCTCGACAACGGCTTCTATGCCGAGGCAATCAGTCTCGGCGAGGTGCAGTCGGCGCTCGAGGTCGGTTTCCGGCCCGATCAGGTGATCCTCAATGGTCCTGGCAAATGGTGGCCCGAGGGGCTGATGCCGCGCGAACGGATGCATGCGGTGTTCTGCGACAGCATCGCGGATCTCGACCGGGTCGTCGCTGCCGTCGCGGCGGGCGAGATGTCGGCCAAGCATATCGGCATCCGCATCCGCACCCCGAACATCACCTCGCGGTTCGGGATCCCGCTCGACAGCCCGACGACCTTCGGCAAGCTGATCGCCGCGGTGAAGCGGCTGCCGACCGACAGCGCCTTCGGCATCCACTTCCACATGGCCAGCAGCCATGTCGGCGTCGCGCAATGGTGGCATCTGTTCGAATCGATGCTGCGCTGGTGCCGCTCGATCGAGCGATTGACCGGGCGCACGATCGAGATGCTCGACATGGGCGGCGGCTGGTACCCCGACGATTGGCACGCGGACGAGACCGCGAAGATCGCGCATGCGGCCGAACTGGTCCGCGCGATGCTGCCCGGGGTGCGCCAGATCGCCTCGGAGCCCGGCAAGGCAATGGCGCAGCCGTCGATGGCGCTGGCGATGCGCATCCTCGAGATCCAGGAACATGAAGAAGGCCATGTCGAAGCGGTGGTCGATGCCTCGATCGCCGAGATCCCGATGCACTTCTGGCAGCCGCATCGCATGGTGCGCCAATGCGGCGATACCGGCGAGCTGCAGCCGCTGGGACGCGGCAAGACCCATCTCATGGGCCGACTTTGCATGGAGCACGACATCATCGCGTCGGGCGTCCAGCTCCCCGAAGGAACCCGTGCCGGCGACCTTCTGATCTTTTGCGACGCCGGCGGTTATGACAGGAGCATGTCCTATGTATTTGGGCGCGGATAAGGCCAAGGCCAAGGATACCGAAACGACGAACGGCAAGGCCGGCGAGCAGTTCATGCTCGCGACGCCCGCCGCGTCGCCCGGCGGCAAGTGGGAGAGCTTTCCCAACAGCCATATCTCGCATCATGGCGCGGCGTGCTGCGACATCGCGCATGAGTGGCTGATCGCGTTCGACTACGCGCAGCTGAACGGCGGCGACGTGCTGTCAGGCCCGCGCTGGATGCGCGAGCATTCGACCTGGGGGCCGTCGGCATGGCCGATCCACTGGTGCGAGGCGGTCGACGCGAAGATCGTCGATTGCGGGGTTCATGCCGCCTTGGCGCAAGAAGCCTTTAGCGCGCGGGGCGTGCGAGCGTTTCGCGCCCAGTTCGTCCAGCGGTACAGCGCCGAAGCAGCGGCCTCGTGGCGGCAGAGCTGGGGCAAGGTAGGCGTTTCGGATCACTGGATCGACGGCGATGCGATCTATCACGAAGGCAATGCGGTGCTGGTGGGCGACGACAGCGTCAAGCTTTGGGACGGCTCCGCGGGCTGGTGGATCAACCCGCGCGGGGATCGCGGCTATGGCAGCCTCGCCGCGGTGCGGATCGAAGCCGACCCGCAGGGCGTGCCGGACGAACTGTTCTGGGGCGAGCGTCGTATCGCGCTCAACCGCTGGGTCGCGGTGTGACCGACGCGCCGCGGCTTCTCGTCCCCGATGAGCCCGCGGAGGCGGACCGTGCGGCGATCCTGGCGGCATTGGCGACGTTCAACCGCGGCCATGCCGAGCCCGGCAATGCGGGTCCGCTCGCCGTTCTGATCAAGGATGACGATGGCGGGACGATCGGTGGGCTGTGGGGCACCACCGCCTTCGCTTGGCTCCGGATCGAACTCCTGTTCGTGCCGGAGGACCAGCGCGGCACGTCGCTCGGCACCGCCGTCATGCACGAGGCCGAGGCGCTGGCCGCCGCGCGCGGGTGCATCGGCGCATCGCTCGACACCTACAGCTTCCAGGCGCGCGGGTTCTACGAGAAGCTCGGTTACCGGCTTGTCGGTACCATCCACGACTGCCCGCCGGGGGGCGCGCGGCATTTCCTGCAGAAGCGGTTCTAGGCGGTCGGTGGCTGCCCCTGCAGTTGCGCTGACCGCGGCTGTAGCGACAAAAGACCGGCCGCCCGATGTCGGGGCGGCCGGCCAATACCCTCGGGGAGACTGTGAGGGTAATATCTAGAAGGCGTAGCGGGCGCCGAGGATGAACTGTCTGCCGCTGTGCGTCAGCACGTTCAGCCGATTGGTCGCGTCGACATATTGATCGTTGAACTCGTCGGTCAGGTTGATCATCTCGAGGCTGATCTTGAGCGCATCGGTGATGTTATAGCTCAGCTGAGCGTCGACGTTTGTCGTCGAACTCGTTCCATTGTAGCTGTTGCCCTCGGTTCCCGGCACCGCCGTCAGGTAATTGGAGCGGTAGGCGATCGAGCCGCGGACGCTGAAGCGCTTCGTTTCATAGTAGAGCGTGGCGTTGGCGGCGTTCTTGGACAGGCCGACCAGCGGCTGGGTGACGGTGGCGGTGCTCGTCGTCGACAGCAGGTACTCGATGTCGGATTTCACATAGGTGTAGTTCGCGAGCACGCCGAAATCGCGCAGGAAGCCCGGCAGGAAGGTGAAGGGCTGCTGCACGTTGACCTCGAAGCCCTGCAGCTTGCCGCCGCTCGAGTTGACCGGCTGGGTCACGGTGAAGATGTCGGTCGGCGACGCCGCGCTGCCGGCGAGCAGCGACGCGGGCAGGCCGAGATCCGAGAACGGGACGTTGACGCTGAGGGTCTGGACGAAGGTGCCGATGTTCTTCTGGAAAGCGGAGACCGCGTAGACCGCGCCCTTGCTCGGATACCATTCGATCGACGCGTCGATATTGGTCGATTCGGTCGGCTTGAGATCCGGATTGCCCGAGCTGAAGCCGCGGTTGCTGCCCGAGATGTTGAGGTTGCCGCCGGGGGTGAGCGACGCGATGCCCGCCCGCGCAAGCGTCTTCGCGGCGCCGAGCCGGACGAGCAGGGTGTCGGTGACGTCGAACACCAGATTGCCCGAGGGTAGCCAGCGGTTGTAGCTGCGCTCGGCCGTCACGAGGTTCACCGATGCCCCCTGCCCGGCATAGCCGGTTGAGAGCTGGTTGGTGTTGACGTAGCGAAGCCCGGCATCGCCGCGCAACGGAATGCCGGAATCGCCGAGGTTGAACTCGGCCATGCCCCAGGCACCCAGATCACGCTCCCGCACGGTGATGAACGATCCGCGTGCGGTGGCGTTGTCGAGCCGGCCGACGGCGTAGAGCGGATTGCTGTAGATGCCGTAGAGCTCGACGAACTTGTCGATGTCGGGCGTCAGCCAGGCCGTGGGCGTGCCCCCCGGCAGATCGATCCCGCGACCGAAGCCCGAGAACAGCGTCGTCGCTGCCGCCAGCTGCGCCGGGGTGAGCGTCTGCACCACGGTTTCGCCGGCGTTGCGCCGCCCCTCGGTCGACGAATAGTCGAACTGCCGCCAGTCGACGCCCGCCTTCAGCGTGAACAAATTGCCCGCGGTCCACTGCACATAGCCCTTGGCGGTCTTGAAGCCGTTGTCGACGGTCTGCGGACGCACCCGCACTTCGGAATTGCCGTTGGTGAAGGTGTAGTTCGCCGGATTGGTGACGTCGAAGCCCGGACGGATCGTCGGGAAGCGTGTCGAGAAGTCGTAGAAGAAATTGCCGGAATTGACCGCATCGATCGTGACCGTCGTCTGCGTCGGATTGGTGAATTCCGACTTGGCGTAGCCGAGCGTGCCGACGAACTTCAGGCTTTCCCCGAACTTCTGTTCGAGATTGGCGGTGCCCTGGTAGAAATCGGTGCGCAGCACGTCGTACCGGCTCTGCGAGCGGACATCGACGTTGTCGAAGGTCCCGCTGATGATGTTGCGATCGTCGTCGACCGTCCCTGAGCGGATGATCGTCTGCGGCTTGCCGGTGCCGGAACGGCTGAAGCTGATCGCCTGGAGCTGGGATTCCGCCCGGGTGCCGTCGAGCCGCGAGTAGAGCCCGTCGATCGAGATCAACGTCGCATCGGTAGGCTGGAACTGCACCGAGCCGGCGGCGCCGAGCCGCTGCTGGTTGATCTCGTAGCTGACGAGGCCGGGGATCCGCGGATGGAACAAGGCCTGGTTGGCATAGTCCGTCTGGGTCGGCGACGACCCGTAGTTGATCTGCGCCAGCGTGTAGCCCGGCAACGTCGATGCGGCGTTGAAGCCGTTGTTGAAGCCGCCATAGGTCCAGCGCGTGATGTTGGCGCCTTCTTCGCGCAGCTTGCGCTCTTCATAGGCGACCGACAGCAGCACGCCGAAGCGTCCATCGGGGGTGGACGCGGTAACGAGGCCCGACATCCTCGGCGTCGTCTTGCGCGACAGATCGTTATAGCTCGCCTGCGCGGAAATCACCGCGGTCGGCTTCTTGTAGTCGAACGGCCGCGAGGTCTGCAGGTCGACGGTCGCGCCGAGCGAGCCTTCCTCGACGTCGGCGGTCGCGGTCTTGCGGACCGCAAGGCTGTTGAACAGGTCCGACGAGAAGATGTTGAAGTCGAACCCGCGGCCGCGGTTGACGCCGCCGGAATTGTCGGTGCCACCCGTGGTCCCGATCGCTTCCATGCCGTTGATGCGGACCCGGGTATATTCCGGCCCGAGCCCGCGGACCGAGATGTTGCGGCCCTCGCCATTGACCCGGCTGATCGCGACGCCGGGAATACGCTGCAGCGATTCCGCCAGGTTGAGGTCGGGGAACTCGGCGATGTCCTCGGCCTTGATGACGTCGACGGTCGCGGTCTGGTTGCGCTTGATGTTGATCGCGCTGCTCAGGCTCTCGCGGAAGCCGGTGACGACGATGTCCCCTGCCCCATCGTCGAGCGGCGGCGCATCGGCGACCGAGGATTGCGGAAGGACGGCAGGCGACGCGGGCGGCGCATCGGTGTCCTGCGTGTTGCCGGCGGCCCGCGCGTCCTTCTCGGCGTTGGTTTCGGGCGCTTTCTGCGCGAACGCAGACGCTGCCGTCGTCAAGCCGATCGCCGCCGTCGTCAGCCCCAATGCGATCTTCAGTCCACGGATGCCGGACATGCCCATCATCAATCCCCTCGTCGTGACGCGGTGCGCGCCGTTGCTTCCAACCTCGTCGTCAGGGTCGGTTCGGTCATGCTGGGTAGCGCCGGCTGCGGGCACAAAGCCAACCTCAAAACGGCATCAATTATTGCGCATCGTGCATGGTTGCCCCGGGCGCCACCCGGAGGGCCCGCGGAACCGCTCCAGTGCTGGCGTGCACCGGGACAGGCACGAGCGGCGAATTGGATCGAGCCACGAACTGGCTGGATCGTCCCGCTTTTCGACTTGGACCGGCGGGCTGCCGCTCGCTAGCGTCATCGCTTCACGATCGGCCTACCCGCGGAGACGGGCGCATGATCAGCAGGAGAGCCCCCGATGACCGCCGCCGCCATCAAGGCCGCCGCCAGCGACCCGACGCTGCAGCGCCCGACGCGGGTGCGCCACCGCGTCATCGCGCTGATCTTCGTCATCACGTCGATCAACTATGCGGATCGCGCGACCTTCTCGATCGCGGGCACCCAGGCATCGGGCGAGCTCGGCCTGACCCCGGTGCAGACCGGCTTCATCCTTTCCGCGTTCGCCTGGGCCTATGTGCTGGCGCAGATACCCGGCGGCGCGCTGCTCGACAGGTTCGGGACCAAGCGGATCTATGCCGGCGCGATCGCGCTGTGGTCGCTGATGACCGCGGCGCAAGGCTTTGTCGGCCTGTTCCCGATCGTGTCCGCGGTGACGACGCTGTTCGTCCTGCGGTTCCTCGTCGGTCTGGCGGAAGCGCCTTCGTTTCCCGGCAATGCACGGCTCGTCGCCGCCTGGTTCCCCGGGCGGGAGCGCGGCACCGCCTCGGCGATCTTCAACAGCGCCCAGTATTTCTCGCTGGTGGCGTTCGCGCCGCTGATGGGATGGCTGGCCCACAGCTTCGGCTGGCGGTCGGTATTCTGGGCGATGGGCGCGCTCGGGATCATCGCCGCGCTCGCCTTCGCCCGGTTCATCCACAGCCCGGTGCGACACCCGACGATCAACGCGGCGGAACTCGAACTGATCGAGGAGGGTGGCGGCCTCGTCCGGATGGAGGAAGCGCGCGCCAGCGTTCGTACCTTCACCTGGCCCAACGTACGGCAGTTGCTTGCCAGCAGGATGATGGTCGGCATCTACCTCGGCCAATATTGCATCAATGTGCTGACCTATTTCTTCGTCACCTGGTTTCCGATCTATCTCGTGAAAGAGCGCGGGTTGAACATCATGGAGGCCGGCTTCGCCGCGGCCGCGCCCGCGATGTGCGGGTTCGTCGGCGGGCTTGCCGGCGGGTTCGCGTCGGACGCGATCCTGAAGCGCACGGGCAATCTCGACCTCGCACGCAAGGGCCCGCTGGTCTGCGGGATGCTGCTCGCGACGGCGATCATCGCGTGCGTCTGGGCGGAGGCGGAGTGGCAGGTGATCGCGCTGATGTCGGTCGCGTTCTTCGGCAAGGGCGTGGCGTCGCTCGGCTGGGCGGTGATGGCGGATGTCGCGCCGAAACAGCTGGCCGGGCTGTCGGGCGGCGTGTTCAACATGTTCGGCAACATCGCCGGCATCGTCACCCCGATCGTGGTCGGCTTCATCGTCGGCGTGACCGGATCGTTCGATCTCGCACTCGTCTTCGTGGGTGCGCACTGTCTGCTCACGATCTTCGCCTTTCTCGTCATCGTCGGGCCGATCCGGCGGCTGGAGTTGCCCGCATGACGCTCGACCGACGCACGCTCCTCTCGGCGGGCGCCGCGCTGACATTGCTACCTGCCGCGGCGCGTGCCCGGCCACGGCCATTCGCGATCACCTCGCCGATGCCCACGCCGCGCTGGGCGCTGCTGCAGCGCCGGCTGCTCGCCGCCAATGCCGCCGCGTGCGAGGCATTCTTCGCCAAATATGTCGGGCCACAGGACGCGTTGCAGGTATTCGAGCGCTGGGGCGCGAATGACGGGCCCGACGACGCTGCCGAGGCGACCAACGACTGGGTCACGCTGCACGCGCTGGGCGCGTCCGACCGGTTGCTGACGCTCGCGCAACGCTTCTGGGAGGGTCACCTCCTGCAATATGCGGGGGCGCGCACGATCGAGACGCCGATCGCGCGACAAGGCATGTATCACCGCGACTTCCCGGTGCAGATGGACTGGCAGCATAACAGCGAGGGGCTGACGACCTTCAACGTCATGGGGATGAGCGTGCCCCGCGACGCGAAGCTGATCGAGCGGACGCGTCGGTTCGCCGATTTCTACACCGGCGCCGACCGGGCGGTCGCCAATTACGACCCGAAGGCACGGGTGATCCGCAGCATGATGAACGGCAGCCGCGGGCCGCTGCTGCGGCGCGCGACCGCGCTCGACTGGGCCGGTGACCCGTTCGACACGAGCGCCTTCCACATGGAGCATGGCGAGCAGAATTACGCACAGACGCTCGCGCACTACGAAGACTATGACGACGTGGTCGGCGACAACCCGCTCAACCTGCAGGCGACGACGCTGGGCCTCAACGCCTATGCGCTCGGCGCGGGCGAGCGGTTTCGCCGCTGGACGTTGTCCTATCTGGATGCGTGGGTCGAGCGGACCAGGGCCAATGGCGGGATCGTGCCAAGCCATGTCGGGCTCGACGGCAAGGTCGGCAAGAATTGGTGGCAAGGGGTTTATGGCTGGGGCTTCTCGCCACGGGTGCCGCAAACCGGGGCGCGCGAGAACCGCAATCGGGTGCCGCGTTCGATCACGTCGTTCTACAACGGCCTGCTGCTGACCGGGGATCGCGAATATATCGAGCTCTGGCGGCGGCAAAGCGCGCTGATCAACGCCGCATCGAAGCGAGTCGACGGCGTGATGTCGGCACCGACGATGTACGGCGCGGATGGTTGGTACGGGTGGAAGCCCGGCCCGTACCGCGCAAGCGGGTTCGAGATCTGGTATGCGACCCAGTCGCCAGCCGACCTCGAGGCAGCGGGCGATCATCCGTGGATCGCGTTCCTGCACGGGCGTAACGCGGACTATCCGGAACGGGCGCTGACGGCGGATCTCGCGCGGATCGCCGCGCGCGTTGCCAAGCGCGAGGCCGACCGCACGACCCGGCAGACACGCCTCGCGGACTGGCCGATCGACATCAATCCGGCGAGCGCGACCGCGCTGATCCAGACGATGACGGGCGGGCTGCACATCGCCCGGCCGCCCTGGTCGCCGACCAGCCCGCCGCAGGGCGGGACG
>DATLME010000353.1:0-9345 GCA_035537395.1 Sphingomonas sp.
GGGCATTGCAGCTACCTCAACCGCCGCTGGAACGACTTTACCGGGCAGACCCCACCGCAGGGCGAAGGGCTCGGCTGGCTCGACGCGGTCCACCCGGACGATCGCCCGATTGCGGAACAGGCGTTCCTGTCGGCGAATGCGCAGCAGCGCGATTACCGCGTCGAATTCCGCATTCGCCGCGCCGACGGCATCTATCGCTGGACGATCGACGCCGCGGCCGCGCGCTTCGACGCGAACGGCGCGTATCTCGGCTATGTCGGATCGGTGATCGACATCGACGAACGCCGCGAGCGCGAGGAAGCGCTGCGCCACAGCACGGCGCGTGCCGAGCAGCTCGCCGCCGAGCGTGCTGCGATCCTCGGCCAGCTCGACGAGGGTGTGATCGTCACCGATCCCACCGGGCGGATCACCTTCGTCAACGATGCCGCGACCCGCATCCACGGCGTCGCGCAGCTGCACGTCGCGCCTGAAGATTATGCCGAGAGTTATCATCTGCGCACGCTCGACGGCGAGCCCTATCCGGCTGCCGAGCTGCCGCTGGTCCGCGCGGTCAGGGACGGCGCGGTGGTGAACGAGAGCCGCTGGATGATCCGGCGACCGGATGGCATCGACGTGCTCGCCGTCGGCGCCGCACGGCCGGTGATCGGCGGCAACGGCGAAAGCCTCGGCGCGGTGCTGACGGTGCGCGACGATACCGAACGCGCGCGCGCCGAGGCGGGGCTGCGCCGGCTCAACGACGAACTCGAACAACGCGTCGCTGCGCGCACGCAAGAGCGCGACCGGCTGTGGCGCAACACCCAGGATCTCCAGATCGTGATCGACGGGGAGGGGCGGTTCCGTGCGGTCAGCCCGGCGGTGACGACGATCCTCGGCTGGTTGCCGGAGGAGATCATCGGCCGGTCAGTGTTCGACTTCATCGTCGAGGACGATGTCGTGCCGAGCCAGGGCGCGCTTGCGCATGCGCAGCAGCAACCGTTGCCGATCTTCGAGAACCGCTATCGTCACAAGGATGGCGGGATGCGGTGGATATCCTGGGTCGCGTCGCCGGAGGGCGAGCTGATCTATGCCAGCGGCCGCCATATCACCGCCGAAAAGGAGCGCGAGGCGCAGCTCGACGAAGCCCGCGAGGCATTGCGCCAGAGCCAGAAGATGGAAGCGGTCGGCCAGCTCACCGGCGGTATCGCGCACGACTTCAACAACATGCTTGCGGTAGTGATCGGCTCGCTCGATCTGCTCGGGCGACGGCTCGGCGACGGCGACGCGCGCACCCGCCGCTATGTCGACGCGGCGACCGACGGCGCGCGCCGGGCAGCGCTGTTGACGCAGCGGTTGCTCGCCTTTTCGCGGCAGCAGCCGCTGCGTCCAGAACGGATCGATGTCGCCAAGCTCGTGTCGGGCATGTCCGCATTGATCCGCGGGTCGCTGGGCAGCGACATCCGCTTCGAAACGGTGCTGACGGGGGGCGGCTGGCACGCGCATGTCGATCCCAACCAGCTCGAGAACGTCCTGCTCAACCTCGCGGTCAATGCACGCGACGCGATGCCGGAGGGCGGTCGGCTGACGATCGAGACGCAGAACGCGCATCTCGACGATCGCTATGCCGCGGCGCATGCCGGGGTCGTGGCTGGCCAGTATGTGTTGATCGCGGTGACGGACACCGGGACGGGCATGGACGAAGCGGTGATCGCCAAGGCGTTCGACCCGTTCTTCACGACGAAAGAAGTCGGCAAGGGGACCGGGCTCGGGCTGTCGCAGGTCTACGGATTCGTCAAACAGTCCGGCGGGCACGTGAAAATCTACTCGGAGCCGGCGCTCGGCACGACGGTGAAGGTCTATCTCCCGCGCATCGTCGGTGCGGATGCCGAGGCGGCGATCGACGCGGCGGGGATCGGCATGCCGCTGGGCGAGCAGGAGGAGGTCGTGCTCGTCGTCGAGGACGAGCCCGCGGTACGCCAGTTCAGCATCGATGCGCTGACCGAACTAGGGTACCGCGTGCTCGAGGCCGATGGGGCCGCCACCGCGTTGCGGCTGCTCGATGCGCATCCCGAAATCGCGCTGATGTTTACCGATATCGTCATGCCCGATGTCAACGGCGCGAAATTGGCGATCGAGGCACGTCGCCGGCGGCCCGGTCTGAAGGTCCTGTTCACCACCGGCTATACCCGCAACGCAGTGGTCCATAACGGGGTGCTCGATCCGGGCGTCGAACTGGTCGGCAAGCCGTTCACGATCGAGGAATTGGCGGCCAAGGTACGGGAAGTGCTCGATCGACCCGGCGGGACGATCGGGTGAGTTCTCGCCCATCGACGATTTCGCTGCATGGATGATTACCGCCTCCGCCGTTTCCTGTGGTTGTATCCGATCGCGGTGGCGGGTGCTTTCGTGGCCTTCCTGCCGTTGCTGAGCGTTGCATTGCCGCTCCGCGCCGAGGCGATTGCGGGTACCGGAAAGATCCTGTTGCTGAGCCAGGCGCTGATCGTTGGGGTGAGCGTCGCGACGGTGGCCAACATCGCGGCCGGCGTCGCCAGCGATTGGACGCGGGCGCGGTTCGGCACGCGCATTCCATGGATGTGGTTGGGGCTCGCCCTAACGTGGATCGGCTATGCCGCGATCGCTGCGGCGACGACGGGCGCGGGGCTGATCATCGCGGTGTCGCTGTTCCAGCTCGGCTTCAACCTGCTCTTCGCGCCGCTCGGCGCGATGCTGCCCGACAGCGTACCGGACCGGCTGAAGGGCCGGGTTGCCGCGATGGCGAACCTCGCCCTGCCGGCGGGCTCGCTCGCATCGGCGTTGATCGGCTTCCCGCTCTTCGCCACCGACACCGCGAGGATCGTCGTGCCGGGCTGCATCGCGACGCTGTTGATCCTGCCGGTGCTGCTGTCGCGCGCGCGCCACGCCGCCGAACCCGCGCAGGCCGACGATGCGGCGCGGGGCGAGGCGCGGCTGCGCTGGTCGGCGTTCCGCACGCTATGGGGCGCCAAGTTCCTGGTGCAACTCAGCGGCAGCGTGATGACGGGCTATTTCCTGTTCTACCTGAAGGACGGGCTCGACTATGAGCACCGCTATCCAGGCGGCTCCGCGCAGAGCGGGCTCGCTTCGATCATCATCGTCGCCACGCTTGCGACCGCATTGGCGTCGATCGGGGCAGGGCGCTGGTCGGACCGGATCGCGCGGCGCAAGCCGTTCCTCGTCGGAGGGATCGTGTCGATGGCGATCGGCCTCGTGCTGCTTGCCACGCAGGCCGGCTGGGCGAGCGTCGTGATCGGCTATACCGCGTTCGCGAGCGGGCTCGGCGCGTTCCTGACGATCGACGCGGCGCTGGTCGCGCAGATCCTGCCGTCGCCGCGGCACCGCGGGCGCGACCTTGGCCTGATGAATGCGGCCAACACGGTACCCGCGATCCTGGGCCCGCTCGCCGCGCTGTTCGCGCTCGACGGCCTCGACAGCGACTATCGCGCGCTGTTCGCGTTGCTGCTCGGCGCGCTCGCGCTCGGTGCCGGCCTGATTGCCTTCACGCAGATGCCGGGCGAAGCGCCGCGCTAGCGACGCTCCGCCGGACGATCAGCTTGCGTCGATCGCGGGTGCGCCCGCCACTTCGCCGATCAATGCCGTGGCAGCACGATGGCAATCGTCGATATGCGCGTTGCCGACCAGCTTCATCGCACCGAAGCTGATCGTAGCCGCCACTGCGGATCCCAGCAGCGGGACGTAACGCGCGGCCGACGCGGTCGCGAGACGCACACCGACGCGGCGCAACAGCGCGACGACGACACGCTTGGTCACCATCCGTCCGATCACGGTGTTGCCCATGCTCGACGCGAGAACGAAGACGCGCTGGGCGAGATGCGGTTCAAGCTGCGCGACCTGATCGTGATCGAGCCCGAAGCGTTTGCTGATTTCCGGTAGCATCGTGCTCAGCAGCCCGACGTCCGCGACGATGTCGGCGCCCGGGATCGGGACCACCGCCGCACCCGCCGACATCAGCGCGCGTGTCGTCACCATTTTGCGGCTTTCGCGCCGGATCGCATCGAGCTCTGCAACTGTACGGATCATCGGTTCGTTCTCCCTGCGCCCACAACGTAGCGCTGCGCAGATTGGCTGCATCCAATTGCCGCGCCAGCCGTTCCCGACGGGTATCGCTTCCATTCTGGATGCGCATGATCGGAGAAGAAACGATGAATAGCACGACGCTCGAAGGACAGGGCCAGAGCCTCACGGGATCGGCCAAGGAAGGTATCGGCAACGTTACCGGCGACAGCTCGCTCCAGAGTTCGGGGATCGCCGATCAGCTGACCGGCAATGCCAAGCAGATCGCGGGTGCCGCCAAGGACGTGATCGCAAATCCGGCGCCGATGATCGACAAGGCGAAGGGCTTCGCCAAGGAGCGTCCGTTCGCGACCGCGGCGCTGGTCGGCGTGGTCGGAATGGCACTGCTCAACACGCTGCGCGGCCGCTAAGACACGACAAGGGCGTGGACTCGACGGAGTCCACGCCCTTCTTGCGTCCCGATCAGGCGAGGCGGGCGCGAAGCCTGGCCAGCCAGCCCTGGCGGTTGCGGGTCGCGTCGAACCGCTGACGCTCGGCCGCGGCACGGCGATACAGTGCAGAAAGTCGCTGCTCGCGCGGCAGATCGGAGAGTCGCGGCGGCGGGCCTTGATGGGCCATGTCAACGTCCTCCCATTAGTTCGAACCCCAATCGAGCAACGCCGCATCGGCCGCTTCGGTTTCGTGCCGCGGAGCGATCGGTGGAATAGTTTTGCTGCTGCGTCGTTTCCGCCGCAGATCGGCCATCAATCGTCGGCCATCGCCCTGACCCGCGAGGCCTGTACCAGCTGCATCAGCTGCGACCGGATCGTCGAGCCGTCGAGATGGCCGTGCACGTCGGAATAGCCCTCGCGCATCAGCTGCCGCGCGATTTCCTCCAGCCGTCCGGCCTTGCCCTCCCGCGCGATCTCGAAGGCGCGCTCGATCGTCGATTTTCCGGCGTCCATCGCTCCGACATATCGCTTCGTCGTACGGCCGCAATCGTAACCTGTATGATGTGCGTTAACGGCGAGCAGATCGGGCGTTGCCGCTGGCTATTTCGCTTCGACTTCCTCCGCGGCACTACCGGTATCGGCAGGCTGTGCTTCGCCGCGTTCGCTACGCGCAGTCATGCCGGTGGCGGCTGCGTCGTCCATCATCTGCTCGTCGGCAGCGATCGGCTCCGCCTCCGGATTGACGGCGCTTGGCGTGGGGGTCGGCGTCGGCAGCGGTGAGGGCTCGGGCTCGATCGGGGCGGGCAGCGGCGCGATTTCGGCGGCGTTGCTCTCGCTCGCCGCGGGGGTCTCGGGCTCCTGGCGCGAACAGCCGGCGAGGACCGGCAGGATCAGCGCGGCGGCGAGCCAGACGGGGCGGAGGTTTCTGGTGTTCATCGTCGTTCCTTAGCGTGCCGCCAGCGCCTGGCGCGCCGACCGGGCGGTGATCTTGTTCGCGAGTGCGCCGTCCCATTTGTACGGGTCGTCGCGGAAGCCGACCTGTCCGTTCGCACTGGCGAATGCGGTCCAGTAGAGCAAGTAGACCGATACCGGCGCGGCGAGCTTGGCGCGGACCGTCTTGCCTGCTGCCACCGTCGTGTCGATCGTCTCGGCCGGCCATTCGGGGGTGCCCTGCATCAGCAGCTTGGCGAGTTCGGCGGGCTTTTCGAGCCGGACGCAGCCATGGCTGGCGAGCCGGTCGAACCGCGCGAAGCCGGCCTGCGCCGGAGTGTCGTGGAGGTAGACCGCGAACGCGTTGTCGAAATCGAACTTGTAGCGGCCGAGCGCGCTGCGTTCCGACGATTGCTGCAGCCGCTTGCCGCCGTCCGGCGTCTCGATGACGCGAAAGCCGTTGCGCTTCAGATAGCCGGGGTTTGCGCGCTCCTTGGGCCAGAGCTCGCGCGTCGCGATCGAGGCGGGGACGTTCCATGGCGGATTGAGCACGACGCTATGAATCGACGACACCAGCATCGGGGTCTCGTCGCCCGGGCGGCCGGTCACCGCCTTCATCGACATCACCGGGGCGTCGCCGTCGAACACGGTAAGGACGGCAGCGGCGATGTTGACCTGGACGCGGTCCTTGTCGAGCTGCGGCGGGAGCCAGCGCCACCGTTCCATGTTCGCCATGATCTGGCGAATGCGCTCCTCGACCGGCACGTTGAGCTGCGCGAGCGTCTGCACGCCGACGGTACCGGTCGGGTTCAGGCCGTAGCGGCGCTGGGCGCGGCGGACCGCGTCGAGCAGTGCGGTGTCGAAGGTCGCGCCGGTCGCGGGTAGCTGCGGATCCTCGATGGCGAGGCGCTGGCGCAGTGCCGTTACCGCTGCGCCGCGCGCGCCGAAGCCGAGATCGGGTCCCGCGCGCAGCATCGGCCAGCGGCCATCCGTCGCGATCCGGCGGTAGCGCGCGAGTCCCGCGACGAGGGCATCATAGCCGGCATAGGGCGGCGGCAGTGCCGCGATCCACGACGCCAGCCGGTCACGCCGGACCGCATCGGCAAAGCCGGGCAGGGGATCGAAGGCGGGCGGCCGGATCCCCCAGTCGCGCTGGAAATCGGCGCTGTCGAGCCGGCCGGCGCGTACCGCATGCGCGTGATCGAGCGCGGCGCGAACGATCGCGTCGTGATCGCCCGCCAGCGGCCGGGTGGCGGGGCTTTCCTGCAGCCCTTGCGCGATCGCGTCGCGCGCGAGCAGATCGGCAAGCTGGCGCGCCTGCGCGTCGCTGATCTGCGGCAGCACCACCGGCACGATCGGGATCGGCGCAACCGCCGGGGGAACGGCCTGCACCGTCGGCACCGACTGCTCGGGCAAGATCGACTGCGGCGGCGGCAGGGCGCCGGGCGTGGTCTGTGCGCCCGCTGCGGACGCGGCAAGAAGCGAAGCCAGCAGGATCGGTCCGGAAATATGCATGAAGGTATCCATAGCCCAAGCGTTGACGCTTTGCGCCTGTCTTCGACGTGAACGTTTCGATTCTTTCGTGCGCGCGACGCTAGCCCGGGTCTTTCGTGCGCGCGACGCTAGCCCGGGCGCTTGGTCGCGAACCAGATCACGTGGCGCGGCCCCTTGCCGTTGCTGCGCGCGCGCACGACCACCTCGTCGACGACGAACCCGGCATCGCCGAGCCGGCGCACGAACCGGTTGTCGGGCGCCGCCGACCAGATCGCGAGGATGCCGCCGGGCGTCAGCGCGGCCCGGGCGGCGTCGAGCCCGCGCGCGGCATAAAGCCGGTCATTGCCTGGCGCAGTCAGGCCGTCGGGACCGTTGTCGACGTCGAGCAGGATCGCATCGAAACGCGCCGGCCCCGCCGCGATCGTGGCGGCGACATCGCCCTCGACGATCGTGACGCGCGGATCGTCGAGGCAGCCCGCGGCGAGCTCCGCCATCGGCCCGCGCGCCCAGCGGATGATCGCGGGCACCAGCTCCACCACCGTCACCTGCGCGTCGGCGGGGAGCACCGCGAGCGCCGCGCGCAGCGTGAAGCCCATGCCATAGCCGCCGATCAGGAGGCGCGGGGCGATACGCGCGCCGAGCCGCTCGCAGGTGAGCACCGCCAGCGCTTCCTCCGACCCGCTCATCCGGCTGTTCATCAGCTCGTTGCGGTCGAGCACGATCATGTGGTCGCCGCCGCGCCGGAACAGCCGCAGCTCGACGCCGCCGGGGGCGATCGCGGTATCGATCAGTTCGCGCGGGACCATCAGCAACCTTCTCCACAGCTCGTGCCGCGTCGCTGCCGCGCCCGGCGGCCCGCGGCAACCCCAAAGCGCGACGCGCTGGCGTTTGTCGCCGCGTGACCTATATACCGATCGGTATGAATCGAATCTGTTCCATGTCGCTGCCAAAGGGGCGGCCACGCGAGTTCGACGTCGACGAGGCGCTCGCCGCCGCGCTCCAGGTCTTCTGGCGCAACGGCTACGAGGCCGCATCGATGGCGGACCTGACCGCGGCGATGGGGATCACCAAGCCAAGCCTTTATGCCGCCTTCGGCAACAAGGAAGCGTTGTTCCACAAGGCGCTCGACCTTTACGAGCGCGAAAAGCTCGCCTTCATGACCTCCGCGCTCGATGCGCCGACCGCGCGGGGTGTCGCCGAGCGGCTGCTCCGCGGCGCGCTCGAGATGCAGAGCAGCACCTGCGATCCGAAAGGGTGCCTGAGCGTGATCAGCACCGCGGCGTGCGGCGCCGAGGCCGAGCCGATCAAGGCCGCGGTGATGGCGCGCCGTGCCTCGTCCGAGGCCGCCCTGATTGCGCGGTTCGAGCGGGCAAAGGCCGCGGGCGAGCTGCCCGAGGGCATGGAGGCCCCCGCACTCGCGCGGTATCTGTTTGCGATCCTGCAGGGGCTCGCGCTTCAGGGAGGCTCCGGCGCGACCTGCGCGGAGTTGTCGCAGCTTGTCGACACCAGCTTGGCGATCTGGCCCACCAAATAAATATACGCAGCGGTACAGAAGTCGGTTGACGGGCACCGGACTGCTTTATATACCGCCCGGTACCGAAGCTAGGGTGCTTCGTCGATCGCTCATGATACGAAGAACCGCCGATGGGTGCGCCATCGGAGTGTGGACTCGCGTCGGCGGCAGAGGGGAATTTCGATGGCCTATCTGGATCTGGACAATCTCTACGCGACGCCGGGCATGGCGCGCTCGACCCCGCTCGCCGCTACGCAGACCGGCTTTTCCGCGCTCGAATGGAGCGTGATCGCGCTCGCCAAGCGCGACACCTTGCGCAGCCTCGACCAGCCCGGGCGATTGTCGCGCGCCTTGGGTGGCCTGTTCGGCGCCGGCGCCAATTCGCGGCTTGCGGATCCGCGGCTCGAGGCGCTCCGTCGCATGGCGGTGCATGCGTGGCGCCGCGGCTTCGCACTGCCGGTAGCGGAGATCGAACGCTTCATCGCCGCGGGCTTCGACGAAGCGCAGATGGAGACGCTCGTCACGAGCGTGACCGGGCTGCGGCTGCGTGCCGGCCAGCGCGCCGCGCCGCCCCAGGCGGCTGGCACGTCCGCCGCATGATCTTTCGACGGGGCCGCGCCGGCGCTTTCCGACCACCGACCGAATTCCATATGCTCCGCCTCCCCCTCCGGGACGGGAATGTGTATGACCAGGAAATGGCGGAGTCCTCCGCCCTCGAGAAAAGGTACCGCGGTTGAGCAACACAAGCGGGTTCGAAGTGTCGCGGCGCGGCGTATTGGTGACGGGTGTCGCAGCAGGCGCGATGGCGTCCGTGCCGGGAGTTGCGGCGGCCACACCGCCCGCAGCCGGCGCATCCCCGCCGACCATGGCGGTGACGCTGAAGGTGAACGGCAAGGCCGGGACGCTCGATCTCGACACTCGCACGACCCT
>DATLME010000354.1:0-5380 GCA_035537395.1 Sphingomonas sp.
TCGCCAAGCGGCTCGGCGACACCGATATCACGGTCACGATGGCCCCGGGCCCGGGCGCGACGATCCTGTTCGGTCCATCGGGTGCGGGCAAGACCAGCGTGCTCAACATGATCGCGGGCCTGCTCCGCCCCGATCGCGGGCATATAGCGGTGGCGGGGCGGACACTGTTCGACGACGGCGTCGACGTGCCGGTCGAACACCGCCGTGCCGGGTACGTCTTCCAGGAGGCGCGGCTCTTCCCGCACCTGCGCGTCGGTGCCAATCTGCGCTACGGCAATTCCGCCGCGGACATCACCGCGATCGGCTTTCTCGGGATCGGTCACCTGCTCGATCGATGGCCGCGGAGCCTGTCCGGGGGCGAAGCGCGGCGCGTGGCGATCGGGCGCGCGCTACTCAGCGACCCCGCCTTCCTCCTGCTCGACGAACCCCTGTCGTCGCTCGATCGCGCCCGCCGCGAGGAGGTCATGCGCGCGATCGAGCATATCCGCGACGTGCTCGCGATGCCCATCCTGATGGTGACCCACGACCCCGAGGAAGCGGATCGGCTCGGCACCCGCATCGTGCGGATGGAATGAGGGTCGTCAGGCCAGCGTGAAGGTCTTGCGCTCGCCCCCGGTCGAGCTCGTCGCCACCCAGACGTCGAATTCGCCGGGCTCGACGACCCAGTCGCGATCGCCCCAGAAACGTAGGTCGGTGCGGTTAAGGGTGAACCGCAAGGTCTTCGTCGCGCCGGGTGCCAGCGTGACCCGCTCGAACCCCTTCAGTTCGCGTACCGGACGGGTGCGACTGGCAACCCGATCGCGAATGTAGAGCTGGACGACCTCGTCGCCGCGCCGCGTCCCGGTGTTGGTAACGGTGGCGCTGATCTCGATCCGGTCCGTCATCGTCGCCGGGACCGCAACGTCGCCGATCGTGAAGCTGGTATAGCTGAGCCCGTGGCCGAACGGGTACAGGGCCTCGTTCTTGGTCTCTCGGTAGCGCGCCTTGTAAGCCTGATCGCCCTGGTCGGGCGCGGGACGCCCGGTCGACTTGTGATTGTAGAAATAGGGCTGCTGGCCGCTCGCATGCGGGAAGCTCGCCGACAGCTTGGCGGAGGGATTGACGTCGCCGAACAGCACGTCGGCGATCGAATTGCCGCTTTCCGATCCGAGGAACCACGTCGCCAGGATCGCGGGTGCCGCCTTGACCGCGCCCGACAGCGCCAGCGCACGACCGTGGCGGAGCAGCACCACGACGGGCTTGCCTACCGCTGCTACCGCCTCCGCCAGCGCCATCTGCGCGGCGGGCACGACGATCTCGGTGCGCGACTGGGCTTCCCCGGACATGTCCTGGGTTTCGCCGATCGCGAGCAGCACGACGTCCGCGGCGCGCGCCGCCGCGACCGCGGCCTCGATACCGCCCGGGATCGGCGCCTCGACCTCGCTGCCCTTCACGCTGGTAAAGGCGAGCTTGCGATTACGCAGTCCCTGCGCGATCGACACGTTGAGCGCGGCATCGGACATGAACGCCCAGGTGCCGACCACGTTGGCGCGATCCTCGCCAAACGGCCCGATCAACGCCACCCGGCCGGGATTGTCTTTGAGTGGCAGCAGGTTGCCATCGTTCTTGAGCAGCACGATCGAACGCGCGCCGGCCTCACGTGACAGTGCCAGCATCGACTTGGTCGAAACGCTGGTGCGTTCGGCGCGCTGGCTGACCGAGCGATAGGGATTGTCGAACAGGCCCACCGCCTCCTTGAGCCGCAGGACGCGCGTGACCGCTTCGTCGAGCCGCGCAACGGGAACCTCGCCCTTCTCGACCAAGTCGGGGAGCCAGCGATTATACAGGTCGCTCTGCATCGCCATGTCCATGCCTGCCATGAACGCCTTTTTGGCGGCGTCGCGCCCATCGGCTGCAAATCCGTGCGCGATCAACTCCTCGTCGGCGGTGTAGTCGCCCACGACCATGCCCTTGAAACGCCATTCGCCGCGTAGCAGATCGCTCATCAGCCAGTGATTGCCGCTCGCAGGAACGCCATCAATGTCGTTGAACGCGCTCATCAATGTTGCAACGCCGCCGTCAACGCAGGCCTGGAACGGCGCGAGATGCACCTCGCGCAGTGTCGCCGGCGAAATCTCGGTCGCGTTATAGTCCATCCCACCCGACACCGCGCCATAGGCTGCAAAATGCTTGGCGCAGGCGGCAACGCGGGTCGGATCACGGAGATCGTTGCCCTGAAAGCCGTGGACGCGTGCAACCGCGAGTCGAGTGCCGAGATAAGGATCCTCGCCGGATCCCTCGGCGACGCGACCCCAGCGTTGGTCGCGGGCGACATCGACCATCGGCGCAAAGGTCCAGTGAATACCGAGCGCGGTCGATTCCAAGGCGGCGGCGCGGGCGGTACGCTCCGCCAGATCGGTGTCGAACGCGCAGGCTTCGGCGATCGGCAGCGGATAGGCGGTGCGCAGCCCGTGGATGACGTCGCCAGCGAAGATCAGCGGGATCTTGAGCCGGGTGCCCTCGACCGCGGCCTGCTGCGCCTTGCGCGCACCGGCATAGCCGACGCCGTTGAACAACATGCCGATCGCGCCGGTGCGGACGCGCTCGAGCTGGGCGGTTGCGCCGCCCGTCGGGAGATTGGGGTTGAACGGCACGCCGATCGGGCGGATCTGGTCGGAGAAGCAGGATAGCTGCCCCGCCTTCTCCGCCGGCGTCATCTTGGCGAGCAGGCTGGCGACCCGATCGGACTGGGCGAAGCCCGGCCCGGCAAGCGACAGACCGGCCAGCGTGGCGCCGCCCTTCAACAGGGAACGCCGGTCGGTGGTGAAGGTCATATCCTGCTCCCGTGATCTGTGGAACCGGTTACACGGAGTGAGGGGAAGGCGGCAAGTGCGGATTTTTGCCGGCCCCGTCGTCAGCCCGGGCGAATGCCGGGACGCAGACTCACGGGCGTGCGCGCGCAACCCTGGGTCCCGGGTCGAGCCCGGGTGACGAGTCCAGTCAACGCTTACGCACACCTCCGGCATGCCATACTTGTTCCGGCATCCACTTCACCCCGTGGCTCGCCGATGCGGGCACCGTGGACCCGGAACAAGTCCGGGTGACGAAGTCGTAATGAGGCCAAGGTGGCAGCAACGAAAAAGGGCGGCCCGTTGCCGGACCGCCCCTTCGCATCGAACAGTGTCGCGACGCTTAGCGCTTCGAGAACTGGAAGCTGCGACGTGCCTTGGCGCGGCCGTACTTCTTCCGCTCGACGGTACGGCTGTCGCGGGTCAGGAACCCGGCGGCCTTCACCGGTGCGCGCAGGATCGGCTCGTACTTGGTCAGCGCCTGGCTGATGCCATGCTTGACCGCACCGGCCTGGCCCGAAAGCCCGCCACCCTTCACGGTGCAGATCACGTCATACTGGCCCTCACGCTCGGTCACCCCGAACACCTGGTTGATGACGAGACGCAGCGTCGGACGCGCGAAATAAACTTCCTGGTCGCGGCCGTTGACCGTGATCTGGCCGGTGCCGGGCTTGACCCAGACGCGAGCGACCGCGTCCTTGCGGCGGCCGGTGGCATAAGCGCGACCCTGCTTGTCGATGATCTGCTCGCGCAGCGGCATCGTCGAGACGACCGGGGCAGGGGCTGCCGACTGAACATCGTCGCCGCCGGTGGCGGGCGCGCCCGAGGTCGGTGCCGGTGCCGGCGTGTCGCTCGTCAGCGCGGCGAGATCGGCGAGGGACTGGCGATTATCGGACATCAGTTGCCCACCTTGTTCTTGCGGTTCATGCTGCCGATGTCGAGAACCTGCGGGTTCTGCGCTTCGTGCGGATGCTCGGCGCCCTTGAAGATGCGCAGGTTGCGCATCTGCTCGCGGCCCAGCGGCCCGCGCGGGATCATGCGCTCGACGGCCTTTTCGAGAACGCGCTCGGGAAAGCGACCCTCGAGAACCTTCGCGGCGGTGATGCCCTTGATGCCGCCGGCGTAGCCCGTGTGCTTGTAATAGACCTTCTTCGCGGCCTTGTTGCCCGTGAAGCGGATTTTGTCGGCGTTGATCACGACGACGTTATCGCCGCAATCGACGTGCGGGGTGAAGCTCGTCTTGTGCTTGCCGCGCAGGACGTTGGCGATGATCGACGCTGCGCGACCGACCACCAGGCCTTCGGCATCGACGATATGCCATTTCTTGTCCACCTCGTACGGCTTTACCGACTTGGTGGTCTTCATGAGCGCCTTCATGGGCGTGAGACCTTCCGATATGAATGCAGAACGCCGCCCGTTCGAGGGGCGGCGCCACTGCGGGTCTAATGCGCAGCAAGCCCCGCCAAGTCAAGCTTTCCGCGGCATTGCTGACGGGTACTATGCTACCCGACCTTCCGGACGGGCGGCGCGCCGACATGATGCGCGGCGAAGATCGTCGCGACCAGCAGCAGCGCGGCGTTGGCCTGATGCGCCACCGCGATGCCGATCTGGACCCCGGTCATCAATGTCGCGACGCCGAGGAACATCTGCAGCGTGACGAGCCCCACGACCCAAAAGCCCGCCGCCGACCCGACCCGGGTCGCGCGGACCGCCAGCCAGACCAGCCCCGCGGCAGCGACGAAGGCCCACCAGCGATGGATGAACTGGAC
The DNA here is from genome assembly GCA_035537395.1 of Sphingomonas sp. Taxonomy (GTDB): domain Bacteria; phylum Pseudomonadota; class Alphaproteobacteria; order Sphingomonadales; family Sphingomonadaceae; genus Sphingomonas. The sequence goes on from DATLME010000354.1 coordinate 4,598, forward strand.
GAGGATCGGGTTGTCGACCGCATCGACCCACAAGGGCCCGGGCAGCGGGACCCCCGCCGGAAAGAGCGCGTCGCCCATCAGCGGCCAGCTCGCAAAGGCATAGCCAGCGTCCAGCCCCGCGGTGAACGCGCCATAGACGAGCTGGACGAGGAGCAGCGCCAGCGCGAGCATCGCGATCCGATCGAGCCGCGCCCGCATCGCCAGCGGATCGCGCGCGAGCGCCAGCAGGTCGAGCGCGGTCCACACGATCCCCGCCAGCGTGACCAGCGCGGTGATCAGGTGCACGGCCAGCCGGATATGGCTGACGTCGGTCCGCTCGGCGAGGCCCGATGCCACCATCCACCAGCCGATCACGCCCTGCAGTCCGCCGAGCGCAAGCAGCGCGACCAGCCGCGGCTTGTAGCCAGCGGGGATCCGCCCGCGCACCCAGAACCAGAGCAGTGGCGCCGCGAACGCCAGTCCGATGGTCCGCGCGAGCAGCCGATGGACATATTCCCAGAAGTAGATCGCCTTGAACCCGGCGAGCGTCATGCCGCTGTTCACCTGGCTATATTCCGGGATCCGCTTGTAGGCGTCGAATTCGAGCTGCCACTGCGCGGTGGAGAGCGGCGGCAGGATGCCGCTGACCGGCTTCCATTCGGTGATCGAGAGTCCGGAATTGGTCAGCCGGGTGATGCCGCCGACGATCACGATCGCGACGATCATCGCGGCGACCACGAACAGCCAGATGGCGACGGCGCGAGGCCGCGCGCGCGACATGAAGGCGCTGCTGGGTTGAAGCAT
>DATLME010000355.1:0-2716 GCA_035537395.1 Sphingomonas sp.
CGGGTCGCGGAACATGGCCCGGTGCCCGAGATGCCGGGGTTCGCCGAAGGCGCCTGGTGGGTGCAGGACATCGCCGCGTCGATCCCGGCACGCCTGCTCGGTACGGGCGGGGGCGACGTCCTCGATCTCTGCGCGGCGCCCGGCGGCAAGACGCTCCAGCTCGCCGCCGCCGGGTGGCGGGTCGCCGCGGTGGACGCCTCCCCGCAGCGGATCAAGCGGCTGCGCGAAAACCTGTTCCGCGCCCGGCAGAAGGCCGAAGTGATCGTCGCGGACGTTCGCCGCTGGACTCCCGCCGAGCCAGTCGATGCGGTGCTGCTCGATGCGCCGTGCAGTGCCACCGGCATCTTCCGCCGCCATCCCGACGTGCTCCACCGGGTCCGTCCCTCGATCGTCGCGGAGATGGCGGTGCTCCAGGCCGAACTGCTCGCGCGTGCTGCGGACTGGGTGAAGCCCGGCGGATCGCTGGTCTATGCGAGCTGTTCGCTCGAACCGGCCGAGGGTGAACGCCAGATCGAGGCGCTGCTCGCCGCGCGCCCCGATTACCGGCTGGCCCCGCCAGACGCCGCGGTGCTGCCGACCGGCGTGACGGTCGCGGAGCAAGGGTGGATCCGGACGCTGCCGGGCATGCTCGCCGAGCAGGGCGGGTGCGACGGGTTCTTCATCGCGCGGCTCACCCGCGGGTAAATCGGCGAACAAGACGGTTCCAACCGGGGGAAACCCGCATTAGAGCGGGCGGCCATGCAGCCAGTTCGCATCGCGCCATCGATCCTTTCCGCCGATTTCGCGACGCTTGGCGCGGAGGTGCGCGCGATCGATGCGGCGGGCGCGGACTGGATCCATATCGACGTGATGGACGGGCATTTCGTGCCCAACATCACGATCGGCCCGGCGGTGGTGAAGGCGCTGCGCCCGCACACCGCCAAGCCGTTCGACGTCCATCTGATGATCTCGCCGGTCGACGCCTATCTCGACGCCTTCGCCGAAGCGGGGGCGGACACGATCACGGTGCACCCCGAGGCGGGTCCGCACATCCACCGCACGCTCCAGCACATCAAGGGGCTCGGCAAGCGCGCCGGGGTCGTACTGTGCCCGGGAACGCCCGCCAAGATGCTCGATTACCTGATCGACATGGTCGATCTGATCCTGGTGATGAGCGTCAATCCGGGGTTTGGCGGGCAGAGCTTCATCGACAGCCAGCTCAAGAAGATCGCGGCGATCCGCAAGATGATCGACCAGAGCGGTCGCGCGATCGACCTCGAAGTCGACGGGGGCGTCGACGCGGTCCAGGCGCGGCGCTGCATCGACGCCGGCGCCGATGCGCTGGTCGCGGGCACCGCGGCGTTCCGAGGCGGCCCCGATGCCTATGCCGCCAACATCGCCGCGTTGAGAGGCGGTTGACCGCGCCTCCACCCGAACCCGCGACCGACGGGATCGAGGAAGGCAAGCGGCTGATCACGCTCGGGGGCGACAAGGGATTGTCGCTCGCGGAACGGCTCGCCGACCGGTTTCACAAGCTTACCTGGCGTACCCCGCTCCACGGCATGCGGTTGAAGGGGCGCTATCCGCTCAAGCTGATCGCGGTGCCCGACGATCCGGTGATCGGCGACGTCCGCCGCGGCAAGTCGCTGCTCGGCGGCATGCTCTCGTTCCGTGGCGAAAGCCGGGGCGTGGAAGCGCTGAACTTCGCCGAGCGCGACTGGACCCGCGGCTTCGCGGACCATGTCCACAGCTTCGCCTGGCTGCGCGACCTGTCGACGGTGGCGACGCGCGCGCAGGCGGCGCCGGTGGCCGAGACGGTAATGGCACGGTGGCTGGCCGCCTATGCCGACAAGGTGGACGCGCAGGCGTGGCGACCCGATCTCTGGGGGCGCCGGATCCTGTTCTGGACCGCGCACGCGCCGCTGATCCTGTCGTCGACCGACCTGATCTATCGATCGAGTGTGCTCAACGCGCTTGCGCGTGGTGCGCGCCATCTCGAGCGCGGCGCGGACAAGGCGCCGGCCGGCGCGCCGCGGATCGCGGCATGGTGCGGGATCGTCGCGGCAGGGTTGCTCATCCCGGGCGGCGACACCCGGCGCAGCTTCGGCGAGGCGGGGCTGATCCGCGCGCTCGGCACAGGCCTGTTCGACGATGGCGGGTCGGTCTCGCGCAGCCCGGCGATGCTGCTCGATTCGGTGATGCTGATCGCGATGCTGCGGCAGACCTATGCGGCGCGGCGGCTCCCGCTCCCCGATGCGGTGCAGGCCGCGCTCGAGCGCATGGTTCCGGCGCTGCTCGGAGTCGCGCATGGCGACCGCGCGCTGGCGAGCTGGCAGGGTGGCGGGCCCGCCACCCCCGCGCAGGTCGCCGCGATCATCGAAGCGAGCGGGGTGCGTACCCGCCCGCTTCGGCAAGCGCGCGACTGGGGTTATCAGCGGCTGGCGGCGGGCCCGTCGATCCTGATCGTTGATGCCGCCCCACCGCCGGTCGCCCGGGTCGTCGAGGGCGGCTGTGCCTCGACCCTTGCGTTCGAACTGTCGGACGGCGCCGCGCGACTGATCGTCAATGGCGGCGGCGCGCGCGCGGCGACGGTGCAGCTGCCACCGTCGCTTGCGGCGGCGTTGCGCAGCACCGCGGCGCACTCGACGCTGACACTGGCGGATTCGAATTCGACCGCGATCCATGCCGACGGTACGCTCGGCCGCGGGGTCGGTGCGGTCGAGCTCAGCCGCCAGGA
>DATLME010000356.1:0-9184 GCA_035537395.1 Sphingomonas sp.
GCGCCGCCCGCGCGGATCCGTTCGGCGAGCGTACCTTGCGGAACCAGCTCGACATCGACCTCGCCGGACAGGTATTTCTCGGCGAACAGGCGGTTGTCGCCGATGAACGAGCAGATCATGCGGGCGATCTGGCCGCGATCGAGCAACTGCCAGAGCCCGAAATCCTGCGCGCCGCAATTGTTCGAGATGATCGTCAGCCCGCTCACCCCGCTGTCCGCGATCGCGCGGATCAGATGCTCGGGATTGCCCGTCATCCCGAAGCCACCCGCCATGATCGTCATGCCGTCGACCAACAGGCCGTCGAGCGCCGCCGCTGCGCTATCCCGGCGCTTGCACCCCACCTCAGGCGTCCTGCAGGGCAAGCGGCGCGGCGTGCGACACCGCGAAGCCCGCCATCCATTCGGCGACCGGCCGGTAATAGGGTGGGTCGGCGCGCCACGGCCCCACCGCGTCGAGGCACGCATGCGCTGCGACCCAGGTGCGGATTTCGTGTCCCGCAATACCGCCGTCGCGCGTGATGTCGGCATTGTCGAGCGCGTCGAGCGCATCGAAATTCCCGCTGGCGAGCAGATCGAGGATGTGCCGGTCCCATGCCGGGTTCAGCGGCCGCTGGGTGCCGCCGCCGACCAGCGGGTCCGCGGCGGAGAACGCCATCGCCGCCGCGATCACGCGGCCTTCATGCGCCTTTTGCACGGACGGTGGTCGCGCACCGCCGGCGATCAGCCGTGCCCGGATCTCGGGCGGGGCGGTGTCCAGCTGCGGCACCGGCGGATCGTGGCTCAGCCCGCCCGAACCGATCACCACCACCCGCCGCTCGGGATGGTCGCGCGCGAGATAGCGTCCGATCGCCGCTCCCAGGGCACGCGACCGCGCGATGGGCGCGACCGGCTGGCCCGCCGCATTGATGAACACCGGAACGACGGGATAGCGCGTCAGCCCGCCGCAGACGAGGTCGAGCGGCTGCGCGAACCCGTGATCGACTTGCATCGCCCGCGAGAACGCGACGTCGACGCCATCGGCGTGACAGGCGCGGACGCAGCCGAGCGCGATTTCCTCGGGCACGTCGAGTGCGCCGCCGGACGAGCCATAGTCGCCGATCGAGTCGGCGGCGATGCCGACGCAGAAGGACGGCATCAGCCCGTGGAAGAAACCCGAATAATGATCGGGCGCGAACAGGATCACCAGCTCGGGATCGAACGCCGCGATCGAGTCGCGGGTCGCGGCGAGCGCGCCGCGTACCTCGGCGTCGGTCGCCGGGTCGATCGGCACCTGGCCCAGGATCGGCGTGTGCGAGAGGCAGTGAAGGTCGAGCGGCATCTAGGCGACGCGCGCGGCCCGGCGCGCCCTCGCTCTGCAGTGCCGGTTGCGTCCAGCCATGTCGTCTCTCCCAATCGCTGTGGATCAAAGTGTATTTAGCGTGGATTGCGTTGTAAAGTGCATTTTCCGTTGACGCGGGGCCGGGGTCTGCTTTAGCCAACGGCACGAAGAGATCGCGGTGGCGACGGTGGCAGGATGGAGGATCGATGATCGGTACCATTCACCGCCGCTCGCTTCCGGCAGCTTGCCGGCACCGTCGTCTCCGGATCGACCAGGGAGAATGGCGCATGCGTTTCGCGGCCTATCGGCAAGGTAACAGCTACGGGATTGCGGCATCGGCCGGGCTCGACACACCGTTTCATGGATTGATCGCGGACGCGCCCGGGTTTCCGGGAACGCTGGACGAACTGGTGGGGCAGGGCGCCGCCACGCTCAGCGCCGCGGGCCGCTCGCTGCTCGCATCGGCACCCTCGATCGATCTGGCGACGGTGACCCTGCTGCCGCCGCTCGCGCGCAGCGAGAAGATCCTGTGCATCGGGCTCAACTACGCGTCGCACAAGGAGGAGACCGGGCACACCGCGCCGCAGGTCTATCCGGTGATCTTCGGCCGCTTCAATTCCAGCCTGATCGGGCATGGCGCAGCGATCGTCCGACCGCGCGTCTCCGACAAGCTCGACTTCGAGGGCGAGTTCGTCGCGGTGATCGGCAAGGGCGGGCGCGACATCCCGCGGGCGCAGGCGCTCGACCATGTCGTCGCCTATTCGGTGTTCAACGACGCCTCGGTCCGCGATTACCAGGTCAAGACCCCGCAATGGACGATCGGCAAGAATTTCGACGGCACCGGCGCGTTCGGCCCGTGGCTCGTCACCGCCGACGAGGTGCCGGCGGGGGCGGCGGGGCTCCGGATCGAGACCCGGCTCAACGGCGAGGTGGTGCAGAGCGCGAGCACCTCGGACATGCTGTTCGACGTGGCGCAGCTGATCGAGATCTTGAGCGAAGCGCTGACGCTGTCGCCCGGCGACATCATCGTCACCGGCACCCCCGCCGGGGTGGGCGCCGCGCGCAAGCCGCCACTGTTCATGAAGGCCGGGGACGTGTGCGAAGTCGAGGTCGAACGACTTGGCGTGCTGCGAAACGACGTCGTCGATCAACTCGATCTGGTTGCCTGAAGGGAAGCGTCATGATTGCTGTCGAAGACATCGCCTATGTCCGCGTCGACGCCCCCGATCTGGGCGCGCAGGAAGCCTTTCTGACCGATTTCGGCATGAAGACGGTGCTGCGCACCGACGACGCGCTCTACATGCGCGGCCATGGGCCGCAGCCCGTGATCCACGTCACCCACCGCCGCGGCGAGGGGTTCGAGCCGGGGATCGGGCTGATCGCGCGCTCGCAGGAGGATCTCGAAAGCGCGGCGAACGATCTCGGGCTGCCGATCCTCGACAATGACGAGCCGGGCGGCGGTGCCGTGATCCGCGCCGTCGAGCCGTCGGGCTACCGCGTCGACATCGTATACCGGCCCCCGGTCGAACCGCTGCCGACCCGCGACATCATCCCCGCCAATGTCGGTCCCGACCGCGCGCGCTACGCGCGGCGCAACGACAAGGTCCGGCTCCGGTCGGGGCCCAGCCACGTCCTTCGGCTCGGGCATGTCGTGATGCGGGTGCCGGACGCCGATGCGACCTATCGATGGTTCGAGCGCCACTTCAACCTGCGCGTGTCGGACAGCGTCCACGTCCCCGGCGATCCGGCGCGGCGGATGATGATCTTCGCCAATTGCGGGCTCGGCGAGCGCTTTCGCGACCATCATACCCTCGCCTTTCTCGGCGTGCCGGTGCGCGGCTTCGATCACAGTGCCTTTGAAGTGATCGACTGGGACGACGTCATGCTCGGCAATGCGCATCTGGCGGCCGGGGGGCATCAGCACAGCCTCGGCGTCGGCCGGCACGTCGGTGGCAGCATGGTCTTCGATTACTGGCGCGACGTCGGTGGCAACAAGATCGAGCATTGGGCCGACGGCGATTCGGTGAACGACGGCTATGCGAGCAGCAACGTGCCGATGGGCGCCGATCCGATCGCGGTCTGGGGCCCCGAAGTCACCCCGGAGTTCTTCGCATGACCGCCGCGGCGACACTCGAGACGGAGCAGCGGATGACCGACGAGCACAAGGACGGGTATCGCAGCATCTGGTCCTACCTCGCCGAGGTTGCCTTCAGGCAGGATTACGTAACGGTCGGGGACGTCCGCGTTCGCTACGCCGAAGCCGGCGACCCCGCCGCGCCGACCGTGATCATGCTCCACGGCACCGGCGGGCATTGGGAGGCGTTCTGCGCCAATATCGGCCCCTTCGCCCAGCATTTCCATGTGCTCGCATTCGACATGGTCGGCGCCGGTTTCAGCAGCAAGCCCGATCGTCCCTACCGCGTCGATGAACTCGCGCGCTTCGTGAAGGCGTTCATGGACGCGAAGGCGATCGCGCGAGCGCATCTTGTCGGCGTGTCGCTCGGGGCGCAGACCTCGGCGCGGTTCGCGATCGATTTCCCCGCCCATGTCGACCGGATCGTGCTCGTCTCGCCGGTCGGGCTGACCCGACTGGCGCCGCGCAGTGGCGATGACTCCGAACAGCAGATGCAGCGCCGCGCCGCGATCGTTCGCGACACCAGCTGGGACAGCACCAAGTCGATCTTCGACGGCCTGATCCACGATCCTCGCGACGTCCTCGACGATCTGGTCTCGATTCGGCAGCGGATCCACCGCATGCCCGGCGCCGAGCGCGACATGCTCAACGTGTTCGCGATGATCAAGCCCGAGCATTATCTCAGCGGCTCGCTCGGCGACGACGAGCTTGCGACAATGCGCGCGCCGACGCTTGCCTTCGTTTCCGAACACGACGCGCCCTTCTTCAAGGAAAGCGCACGCGTGATCGGCGAACTCGCGCCGGACGCCCGGGTAGTGCCGCTCGGTGGCGTGGCACACTGGGCGCAATTCGAGACGTGCGACTATTTCAACGACACCGCGATCGCCTTTCTGAAGGGCTGACCGCATCTCGACCGATCAGGAGACAATGGAATGAGCGTCAGCGGAACGTGGAATTGCGTCACCGATACCCCGATGGGCAAGCAGAAGTCGGCACTGACGCTGGTCGAGGATGCCGGCACGCTGTCGGGCGAGAACGTCTCCCCGATGGGCGCGAGCCCGGTTGCGGACGGCAGCGTCGACGGCAACGCCGTCACCTTCACGACGGCGATGACGGTCCCGTTCCCGATGACGCTGACCTGGGTCTTCGCGATCGACGGCGACATGCTCGCCGGCGAGGTCGAGGCGGGGCCGTTCGGCAAGTCCCCGCTCACCGGCACCCGCGCCTGATGCTGCGCGCGCCGTCGATCAAGGCGCTGGCGCTGCGCGCGCAGACCGAGTTGCTGGTCGACAAGGATCTCTCGGCCTTCGACCGCTACTGGGGCGAGCCGTACATCCAGCACAACCCGCTCCTTCCCGATGGACTCGACGCGGTCCGCGCGTTCATGACCCGTGCCGTGCCGCTCGCGCGGGTCGAGATCTTCCGGACGCTGGCCGAGGGCGACATGGTCGCATTCCACCAGCGCGTCACCTTGCCCGATGCGGTGCTGGCGGTATTCGACATCTACCGCGTCGAACATGGCCGCTTCGTCGAACATTGGGACGCGATGGAGGCGGTCGACGACGCGTCGGCGTCGCCCTTCGCGGGGCCGACCGACGCCGGGGCAGGGGATGGCGACGCCACCCGGCGCCGCGTTGCCGGTTTCGTCGAGCAGGTGCTGCTCGCCGGCGATGTCGCCCGCGCCGCCGATCACGTGGCGGACGATCTGCAACGCCACGGGATCGCCCTCGCGCCGGGCCGCGCCGGGCTGGTCGACGAGCTGGCCGCGTCGCAGGCGGCGGGCAATGCGTATGTCGGCTGCAGCCGCCTGCTCGTGGAGGGCGACCGCGCGCTTACCGTCTGTTCGGCCCGGATCGACGGTCTGCCCTGGACGCTGTGCGATCTGTGGCGGATCGCAGGCGACCGCATCGTCGAGCAATGGCGCGTCGCACAGGCGGTTCCCGACCCGGCGACCGCCCGGCTGCCTTCGTTCTGAAGACCGGGCGAACCTTCACCTGGGTCATCCCGCGACCGATCAAGTCTCGCTTCCGCACTATGCCGGCCGTATCCGCGACGTTCGGCTGCGGCGCGTCCACACGCCGGCACGGTCGCTCAGGCGGCGGCCGTGCCGCCAATGTCGGCTCAAGCGGCGACAGGCTCCCGCAACGGCAGCTTCGCCCGCAATGCCGCGACCATCGGCTCGATTTCCGCCACCGTCGCTGCCGATCCGAACCGATAGAACTCGGGGCGCTGGAGGATCGCGACGACCCCCTCCTGCGCGAACCAGCGCGCATAATCGCCGTCGACGTCCGCGATTCCGCCGTCCGGCGATACCGCCGCCACGATCGCGCCGAGCTGCTCGAGATAGGCGAGGCTGTCGGCCGAGAGATGGTCGGCCGGCTCGATCCCGACTCCGACCAGCGAGAACCCGCTGCCGACGACCGAGTCGAACCGCCCCCGCCGGCCTGCCGCCGCGACCTGCCCCTGGAAGCCGAGAAACCCTGCGGTCGGATCGTCGTCGCGAACCAGCCCCGCGCCTAATCGGATCGGCTGGATCGGCGGCTTGAAGTCCGGCATCTGCGCCGCCGCCGCCATCATCGCGTCGCGCTGCGCCGCGCGGACCGGATCCGCGATGCAGATCATCTGCCCGATCTCGATGGTTTGTTCGATCATCGCCTCGACATGCGGGATGCGCTCGGCGCCATAATCGTCGAGGAACGCTTCGTCGGCCATGCCCTTGAGGACCATGGCGAGCCGCCACGCCAGCGTCGCCGCGTCGCGCATCCCCGAACACATGCCCTGGGCGCGGAACGGCGGCATCACGTGCGCGGCATCGCCCGCGAGCAGCAGCCTGCCGTCCCGCCACGCCTCCGCCCAGCGCGCGCCGAACGTGTAGACCGCATGCCGTTCGAGCCTCGCATTCGCCGGCGTCACGCCGAATGGGGCGAGCAGCGTCCAGGCGACCTCGGCATTGTTCATCGCCGCTGCGGTTTCGCCCGGAGCAAGCATGAATTCGAACCGCTGGCGGTCACGTCCAGCGGGCACGATCGTGATCGGTCGCGCGGGGTCGCAGATCTGCATCATGTTGAGCTTGGGCGCGGCGGCGGCGTCGGGGTAGAGGACGTTGACGACCAGCCAGTCATAGGCGAACCCGAGGTCGCGAACCGCGACATCCATCCGGCCGCGCACGAAGCTGTTGCAGCCGTCCGCTCCGACGACATAGCGCGCGGTGATCGTGGACTTGGCGTCGCCGTCGCGCGTGCGCAGGTCGATCGAGACATGGTCCGCCGCCTGCCGCAGATCGCAGCATTCGGTGCCGAGCATCACCGTCGCACCCGGCTGTTCGCGCACCGCGGCGTCGATCGCGGCTTCGAGCTCGGGCTGTGCGAAACTATACGCGCTCGCCCAGCCCGCATCGCCGATCTTCGTGCCGACATCCATCGACATCAGGATCTGGCCGGCCGCGCCGATATAGTCGAACCGGCATCGTTCGGTCGCGTCCGCGAAGCGCGCAATCTCGTCTTCGAGCCCCGCCGACTGCAGGATGCGCGCAACCTCGTCGTCGAAATGAACTGCGCGGGGCAGGCCGAACAGGCTCGGGTAACGCTCGACCGCACAGACCGAGAAGCCTGCCCGCGCCAGCAACAGCGCAAGCAGCTGGCCGACCGGACCATAGCCGATCACGGCGACGTCATGATGGGGCATCAATCCGCTCCCAGGAAGTTGAGCACCGTCGCGTTGAACTCGTCGGCATGCTCCCATTGCGCCCAATGGCCGCAGCGCGGAATCACGTACAACCGCGCGTCGGGGATCTGCTTGAGCAGCGGGAAGGCGCAGTCGAGCGGCATCACACGGTCCTCGCGACCCCAGATCATCAGCGTCCGGTGCGGCAATTTCGTGAGCCGCGGGTCGCGCCACAGATCCTCCGGCGGCGGATCGCCGGGCTTTTGCTGCATCGGTGGATTCGCGACGATCGACGGCGTCATCGCTGCCTCGAACCGTTCGGCGATCAGCGCTTCGGTGATCTGGCCCGGATCGTAGACGAACTGGCCGATGAAGCCGCGCAGCCGCTCGATCGAGGGCCCCGGATCCTGGTAGAAGGTGCGTAGCGTCGTCAGCCCCGCGGTCGGGAACGGGGAGACCGGGGCGAAGCTGCCGCCGGTGCCCATCAGGATCATCCTGCCGATCCGCTCCGGCGCCTCGAGCGCGATCTTGAGCGTCACCGATCCGCCCAGTGAATTGCCGACGAAATCCGCGCTTGCGATCCCGAGCGCGTCGAGCAGCTCCAGCATCGGCGTCGCCCACCAGCCGGGGAAGACGGTGCCGCGCGGTCGCTCGCTCGATTGGCCGAAGCCCGGCAGGTCGGGAACGATGACGCGACGGTGCCGCGCCAGTACCGCGACGTTGCGGTTCCAGTTGGACCAGCCGGTCGCACCCGGACCGCCGCCGTGGATCAGGATGAGCGGCGCGCCCTCGCCGAGCTCGCGGTAATGGATGCGCGCCGCCGCAGCGTCGATGAAGCGGCTCTCGGGAATGGTCATGACGGGATCGGCTCGTGGCAGGAGGGGTCGGCCTTGGCAGCACGCCCAGCGGCAGCACGCCCAGTGCAGGTCGGTCCGGAGCGGCTCATGTCAGGCTCAGCTCGGCGGGGCGGGGGCCGAACACGTTGCCGCCCGCCACCTGCTTCACCTGCCGGGCCGGATCGAAGATCACCCCCGCGGGGTCGCCGCCGGCCGCGACGATGTCGATCTGTTTGCGCAACGCGCGCCGCAGCAGCACGATGCCCTTGTCGGTCGTCGCCAGCCGTTCCTCCGAATGAAGCGTGATCGGACCCTGGCCGACTTGCGCCTCATAGTCGCTCGGGGTCTCGCGGCGCTCGGCCTCGGTCAGCTCGTCCCACGCCTTGCCCTGCATCTTGAGCTGCGCGAAGCCCTCGTTGCCGCGGGTCTGCCGGGTGACGGCGATGACCAGATAATGGGTATCGTCGACCGGCACGGTGAAGCCGATCGCGGACATCGGTCCGGGGCGCATCCACGGATCCGCCGCCCGCTTTTCGCCCGGAAAGCGCGCCTCGAAATTGCGTTCGATCCGGCGCCCGTCGGGCATCGTGCCGTTCGCCCATTGCAGCACGCCCTCGTCGATCGGTTCGAACACCCAGGGGTCGCGCTGCGCGGCGACCTGGTCGGTGAACTGAAAGCCCGAAAACTGGACGTGAAGGATCTGCACGTGCGCCGGATCGATCGCATTCTCCCAATGCTGAAGCCAGTTGCACGGCGCGATGAAGCGTTTGCCGATGCCCCCGGTGGATCGTCCCATGTCGTTCGACACGACATACTCGTCCGGCCCGAGATCCTCGAACACGTCGTATTTCTGAAGCAGCGGCTTCTTCTCGGGCGGGCCCATATAGGCCCAGATCACGCCATATTGCTCCTGGACCGGGTACCAGGGCTGGCGGACCGACTGCGGATAGGTGTCGCGCGGCGGCTCGCAGGGCTGGTCGAGGCAGGTGCCGTCGGGGGCGAATTTCCAGCCATGGTAGCAGCAGCGGATGCCGTCGTCCTCGCACTTGCCGTAGATCAGCGAGGTGCCGCGGTGGACACAGCGCGGATAGAGCAGCCCGGGCACGCCGCGGCCGTTGCGAAACAGGATCAGGTCCACGCCGAGGATGCGGATCTGGATCGGCGTGGTGGTGGCATCTTCGGACAGCGCCACCGGGTTCCAGTAGCGCCGCCAGAACTCGCCCCCCGGTGTGCC
>DATLME010000357.1:0-5590 GCA_035537395.1 Sphingomonas sp.
CACGACGATGCGCGACATGGGCAACGACAATGCGGTGCTCGACACGCTGATCGAGCGGATCGACGCCGGCACGATCGGCGGACCGCGCATCGTCCGCGCCGGCTTCGTCGAGGGCAAGAGCCCGTTCAGCGCCAACAACGGCATTCTCGTCAACAGCGAGCAGGAGGCGATCGACGCCACGCGCTGGTACGCCGCGCGCGATTACTGGGCAATCAAGTCGTACAACAGCATGAACCCGGCCTGGGTGCCGGCGATGGTCAAGGAAGCGCACCGGCTCGGCCTGAAGGTGGTCGGGCATGTTCCCGCCTTCGCGACCGCGGACCAGATGATCGCCGCCGGCTTCGACGAGATGACCCACATCAACCAGCTGATGCTCGGCTGGGTGATCAAGCCGACCGAGGATACGCGAACCTTGTTCCGCCTCACCGCGCTCAAGCGGCTGCCCGGGCTCGACCTGCAGGGCGCCGCCGCGCAGCGCACGATCGGCATGCTGGTCGACCGCAAGGTCCCGGTCGACGTCACGCTCGGCATCCACGAGAACCTGCTGCTCAACCGCGACGGGCAGGTGCCGCTCGGTGCGGTCGACTATATCGGCCACCTGCCGATCGGTACGCAGCGCAATCTCCGTCAGGCCTGGATCGATACCTCGGCCGCGGGCGACGATGCCGCCTATCGCGGCGCCTATGCCAAGATCGTCGAGACGATCCGGCTGCTCAATGCGCGCGGCGTGATGATCGTCCCCGGCACCGATACCGGCGGTGCGCTGACCTATCATCGCGAGCTCGAGCTCTACCAGTCGATCGGCATGACCGCGCCCGAGATCCTGCGCCGCGCGACGCTCGACATGGCCCGCTATCTCGGCCGCGATCAGTCGACCGGCTCGATCGAGAAGGGCAAGCTCGCCGATTTCTTCCTGGTACCGGGCGACCCGACCCGGGATCTGAAGGCGATCAAGTCGATCGCGATGGTCGTGAAGGACGGCGCCTTCTATTTCCCGGCCGAGATCTATCCCGAATTCGGGATCGAGCCGTTCGCCGCCGCGCCGAAGGTCGAGCGGCCCCGCTGAGCCGCCGCCTTCGGCCCCGGCGTCAGTCCTTCGCGCCGCCGAACGTGTAGGTCAGCGCCGCTCCGCCGGACAGCTGGTTGCGCGATCCGAATGCGCGCACCAGCGGCGACCGCGCCGCGTCCGCGACCAGCCGATCGTATTTGGCGAAGCCGTAGATCCCCCAGCGCGGCGTGAGCTGGCGGATCAGCCCTGCGGTGGCACCGACCGCCTGGATCCCGCCGCTCGCGTCGAAGCGCGCCAGCCCGGTCGCGGCGGCATCGGCCGCATCCACGCCGAAATAGCTCCGGTTATAGCGCCCGTCGGCAAGGGTGATCCGCGGCCCCAGCGACACCAGCCACGCGTCGCGGTCGCGCGCGATGTAATCGGCGCCGAGCGTTGCGATCAGCCCGCCGTGCCCGCCCAGTCCCTTGCGAACCTCGGCGCGCACGCGAAAGCTCTCGACCGGCTGATACTGCACGAACGCGCCGGCTTCGACCGTGAAGCCGACCTTCTTCACCGGCGCGCCGACGTTGCGCGCGGTCCGGCTGCCTTCGAATCCGATCGCCGGGCCGATCGACACGCCGTTCTGCCGCCACAGGCCAAAGCCTGCGGACTCATCGGCGGCCTCGAACGCGAACGCCTCGTCGCCCCGCGCGCGCGACACGTCGATCAGCGGGCGGATGCCCAGCGTATCGGCACCCGGATAACTCGGCACGATCTGCGGCCCGAGCGCGACCCGGGTGCGGCGCGGCGCGTCGCCGTCCTGCGCCGCCGCGGCCGTGCCGACAAAGGCGGCGCCGAGCGCCAGGATTGCACCGATGCCGCGGACGAGGTGTCGTTCTGTGATCATCCCCGCCGCCTACAGCATTCCGCGCCGGCCGTCACACAAACCGCCCCGTCATGCCGGACCTGTTCCCGCATCCACCGCGCCACGCCCGTCGACGTCGGCGGCAGGAGGAGAGGTGGACCCCGGAACAAGTCCGGGGTGACGGGTGCATGAAGCGCAGCGAGCCCCCCGCGCGATCGCCGACACCACCCACACCAACCCGTCATGCCGGACCTGTTCCGGCATCCACCGCGCCTCGCCCCCCGACGTCGGTGGCACCACGCGAGGGGGACCGCGGAACACGTCCGGAATGACGAAGGACGTGACATGCACGGAGCACACCCCCCGGAACCGCCGTCCCGGCCCACTCCGCCAACAATCTCACCCATCCCCGAACCCCACGAACACCGCCGCGTCCGCCACCGCTCGCCGCTCCGACACCACGGCGTTGGCGGGAAAATCGTCGTCGGGCCAGCCGAGCGCGATGCTCTTCATGATCACCTGGTCGTCCGCGATGGCGGCGTGCTCGCGGACGACCGGCGATTGCATGATCCCCTGGCTGTTGATGACCGCGCCGAGCCCGCGCGACCACGCCGCATTGACCAGCGCGGTCGCCACCGCGCCGCAATCGAACGCGGTGTCGTCGCTTCCCGCCAGTTCGCGATCATAGGTGATGATGACGCAGACCGGCGCGTCGAATTGGCGAAACCCGCGCAGCACCCAGTCCTGGCGTGCCGCCTTGTCGTCGCGCGCGATACCCATCGCGGCGAAGAGTTGCTTGGCGACTCCGATCTGTCGGTCGCGATGCGCACCCGCGAACGCCTCGCCGGTGCGGAACTCGCGCGACTGGGGCACGCCGCCTACCATCCGTTCGGTATTGCCCGCGCGGATGCGATCGAGCGCATCGCCGGTGATCACATAGAACCGGTAAGGCTGCGTGTTCATCGACGAAGGCGCGCGCATCGCGAGTTCGAGGATCTCCTCGATCAGCGCGCGCGGCACCGGGTCGGGCTTGTAGCCGCGGATGCTGCGCCGGCCGCGGATCACATCGTCGTATCGCATCGCCACTCCAGAGGTTGTTCTCGTTCGCTCGGGTCGCGCCATGTCGCGCCCCCCCGGCCTAATCCATGCAGGCGAGCAGGTCGTCGATCGACAGCGCGCCGAACGCCGAGAAACTGTCGGCGACCGCATAGGGCAGCAGCATCGAACGCCCCCGTACCAGAGCGCCGCAGCTGTACACGACGTTGGGGACATAGCCGTCGCGTTCGTGCGGGCTCGGCGCCAGCACCGGGCGGGGGGTCCGCGCGAGCAGCTTGGCGGGATCGTCCTTGTCGAGCAGGCACGCCCCGATACAATAATTGCGCACGGTGCCGACGCCATGGGTGAGCACCAGCCATCCCTCGTCGAGCTCGATCGGGGACCCGCAGTTGCCCATCTGGACGAATTCCCAGGGGTAGCGCGGTTCGATCAGCTTCGATCCGCCGTTCCAGTCCAGCAGGTCGGCGGAGACGTTCAGCCAGATGTTCTTGTTGTCCTGCCGGCCGAGCATGACGTAGCGGCCGTCGATGCGGCGCGGGAACAACGCCATTCCCTTGGCGCTCGCGACGTCGCCGGTGAGCGCGCGCATCTCGAACGACTTGAAATCGGCGGTGGTGAGCAGCTCGGATCGTGCTTCCGCGCCGCTGAATGCGGTGTAGGTGCCATGATAGATCGCGCTGCCGTCGTCATCGACGAAGCGGACCAGGCGCATGTCCTCGATGCCTTGCCGCTGGCTCGGCAGCGTCGGGAACAGCACGGTTTCCGAGATGCTGCGCGAACCGCCGCAATCGAGCTTTACCGCGCCTTCGGTCCCGGGGTGGGGCATGATCACCGGCGGTACCGAAGTCGTTCCCGGATCGTCGATCGAGAGTTCGCCGCCGGGCGTCCACACCCCGGTCCGGAACGTCACCGACGAGACATGCCCTTCGCCGACGCCGCGGAGCGCCAGCACGAAGCGGACGGCGCCGTCGGGAACGCCGGATTGATCGGGATGCGGCACCGCGCTCGGATTGAACAGCGCGGCCGCTTCATACGCATATTCCTGGCTGAAATAAGCGCCGACCAGTCGCTGCTGTTCGGGGGAGAGGCTGGCGGCGGCAGGGATGCGCGGCGCGATCTCCGCGAAGCGACGTTGCAGCGTCGAGTCGACGTCGCGGTGGTTTGCGTCGAGGGAGGCGGTGACGCCGACGAGCTGGCGATGCAGCTCGTCCACGTCGAGGCCCAGAATCATCTCGATGGTCTCGTCGGTGCGCGAGCGACCCTGGTCGAAGCCGCGCGGGTAACCCGGCTCGAACGGGCGTACGACGGTACGCGAGGGATCGGGCTTCAGCACGACGTCGAAAAAGTCGATATGAACACGCTCGGTCATTCACCCTCCTTGGGTCGGCGCCGGCCTGCTGGCGACAGCGGGCGGGGTCGCGTCCTTTGCAGGCATGCTGCCGATTTTGCCAGACTTCCTCGGCTTCCACGGTGGAAATTCCCGTCGCATGGCTTCCCCGGGGCGATCGACGGCTATTCCGGGAAGATGTTCCGACCGCGCCATAATCACTTGACAGACTCGGGGTGGTAGCGGCAGTCTCGATATGGGACAGCGCGTGGTCCGCAGAACGCACGCCATCCTCCTTCGACCAGTGACGCAAAAAGTGCCCTGGGCCGCAATTTTCATGCACACGTCAGAAATGGCCGATCGTCCTTGAGCCGGGAGATCGTCATGAGAAAGATCATGTTGCTGCTGTACGTCGTCGTGACGACGTTGTTCGCTTCCGCTGTTTCATCGAAAGAAAAATCGATCGTCATCCAGGCTCCGCCGACCCGGGCTCAATGGGCCGGGCAGATCGGGCGAAATCTGGACAATGCGATCCGCTACCCGCAGCCGCTATTCGGGCGTCCCGCCGATTCCGGCGTGGTATCGGTCGTCTTCATCGCCGATCAGAATGGCCGCGCCTCAGCCGCCCGGCTGGTCCGGTCGTCGCAGAGCAAGGAACTCGACAAGGCGGCCCTCAACGCCATCGCTCGCATGAAATCTATGCAGCCGATGCCGGAGGATGTCACCGATGGTCAGCGCATTCGGGCGAACATCCTCTTCGCCACCAGCTACGCGGATTACACCAAGCAGATGAAGCTTCTGCGTGCCGAAACGACGAGGTTCGCCACACGGTCTGCGTTGGACAAAGACACCCTCGTGCTCAACGTGCGTTCAGGCACGTCGGGCGGATCAGGAGCGAAAGCTCGATAGCCGTCTGCCCGCGTCGCACAGCCATTTGTCTCTGCGGGCAAGTGGCTGTGTTGCGTGGGGAGCGGCTGCCCCCAAGCGCCGCCACCGCTGCGCCGCCACCGCTGCGCCGCCTCAGCTCGCGATATCCATCCACGCCAGCACGATGACACAGGCCTCGCGGTCTCCCGTGATCGCCTCGCTCACGACGGTGTAGCGGCGCGCCGCGAGCGCCCGCGTGATCGCCCCTTCGATGAAGGGCATCATCTCGTCGAGCCGCTGGCGCTGCAGCTCGGCAGGCCAGTGTTCCAGGATTTCCGCCGAGAAGAACACCAGCAGGTCCCGCGAGCCCATCGAGCCGCGCAACACGAGCGTTTCGCCGAGCGATCCGCTCACCTGCGGGTCGAGAACGAGCTGATCCGTCGCGAGCATATCCACCTGTCCTCGTCCCTGGCTGCCGCCCGTGTCC
>DATLME010000358.1:0-14034 GCA_035537395.1 Sphingomonas sp.
TTCACGTCGACGGTGATCTTCTTGGACAGATCGCCCAGCGCCACCGCCGTCGTCACCTCGGCGATGTTGCGGACCTGGCCCGTCAGGTTGGCGGCCAGCTCGTTGACGTTGTCGGTCAGATCCTTCCACGTGCCGCCGACGCCCTCGACCCGTGCCTGCCCGCCGAGCTTGCCTTCGGTGCCCACCTCGCGCGCCACGCGCGTCACTTCGGACGCGAACGAATTGAGCTGGTCGACCATCACGTTGATCGTGTTCTTCAGCTCCAGGATCTCGCCCTTCACCTCGACCGTGATCTTCTTGGACAGATCGCCCGATGCCACCGCGGTCGTCACCTCGGCGATGTTGCGGACCTGCCCGGTCAGGTTGGTCGCCATCGCGTTGACGTTGTCGGTCAGGTCCTTCCAGGTGCCCGCGACGCCCTTCACGGTCGCCTGGCCGCCGAGCTTGCCCTCGGTACCCACCTCGCGCGCCACCCGCGTCACTTCCGACGCGAACGAGGCGAGCTGTTCGACCATGGTGTTCACGACCTTGCCGATGCGCAGGAACTCGCCCCGCAGCGGCCGGCCGTCGATCTCCACCGTCATCGATTTCGACAGGTCGCCCTTGGCGACCGCGCCGATCACGCGCGCGACCTCCGCCGTCGGCTGGACCATGTCCTCGATCAGCTCGTTGACGGCACGCAGCCCGGTTTCCCAGCTGCCGGTCGCGGTCTTGACGCGCCCGCGCTGCGTGATCCGGCCTTCCTTGCCGACCACCATCGACAGGCGTTCGAACTCGAGCGTCATCTCCTGGTTGAGCGACACGACCTCGTTGAACAGCGTCGCGACCTCGCGATCGACCCCGGGGCCATCTTCGTCCATCCGTGCGGTGAAATCGCCGCGCCGCAAGCTGCGCAGCGCCGCGACGAGTTGGCGCCGATCGACGGTCTCACGGATGCTGTCCACGCTCACGGGCGACTCCTGGCCTTTACCTGCAAAACGCAGCCGGGATCCGGCGGCGCGCCTTTAGCAAAGCATAAGCGCCGTGGCCTGTACAGAATCCGAATTCAGTCGCTCGTGGTCCAACGTCGCGAGGGCGCCTCGCGGCGGCTATCGGCCAGGATGCGCTGCGATTCCTGGATCAGCTCGCGCGACCGCCGGATCGCCCAGGAGAGGCTTTCGCCCGCCGCTCCGTTGTGATGCGCCGACGCCTCCTCCCCATCCGCAAGGCGCGGCACGAGTTCGTCGTCGCGCGTCGTGCCGGTGGCGAGTTCGCTGTCGGGCAATTGCGAAGCGATGGCTTCGTCATGCGTCGGTGGTTTTGTGGAGCGTTCGGCATCCTCGGTCATAAAGCCTCCGATCAAGCGGAAGGCTCTCCAGATGCCAACGGTTGCCTGCATGCTCGAAAGAAGCTGGCAATGTCATCTTGTACACCATCGCGGCTCGATCGCGGCATCTATTCGACGACCGCCGCGGCATAGCGACATAGGTTGGCAAGGGGAATGCCGCGGCATGCTAGGCCGGACCGGCACGATCGCGAAAAGGACTGCGGCCCATGGCCATCTCGGATACCCAGGACATCATCGTCATCGGTGGCTCCGCGGGCAGCAGCGGCCCGCTGAGACAGCTGCTCGCCGCCCTCCCGGCCGACTTGCCCGCCAGCGTCTTCGTCAGCACCCACATCCCGTCGCATGCGCCGAGCCTGCTGGCCGACATCCTTGCGGGCGGCGCGGCCTTGCCGGTTGCGCAAGCGCTCGACGGGCAGCCGATCCAGCGCGGGCGGGTGTATGTCGCGGCGCCGGACCGTCACCTCCTGCTCATCGACGGTACCGTCAAGCTCGGGGTCGGCCCCCGGGAGAACATGTCACGCCCGTCGATCGACCCCTTTTTCCGGTCGGCCGCGATGTCATACGGTCCGCGGGTGATCGGCGTGCTGTTGAGCGGCATGCTCAACGACGGCGCGGCGGGGCTTCGCGCGATCAAGTCGCAGGGCGGGACCGCGGTGGTCCAGCACCCGATGGATGCGGAGGCGGATCAGATGCCATTGTCCGCGCTCGAAGCGGTTAATGTCGATCACGTCGCCTCCGCAGCGGATCTGGGCAGCTTGCTCGCCAGCCTCGCGGGGAACCCGGCCGGGGCGGCGGGGCCGGCCGACGACGTCCTCGCACTCGAAGTCGACATCGCTGCGGGCAGCCGCCTCGGCAGCGGCCGGTTGCGCCAGGTCGCGAGCCCCAGCCCGCTTTCGTGCCCGGACTGTTCCGGCGTTTTGTCGGAGATGAACGATCCACCCCTCCGCTATCGCTGCCAGATCGGCCACGCCTACAGCGCCGAGACCCTGGTGGCGCAGATCGATCAGGTCGATGAAGCGATCAGGGTGGCCATGCGGATGATGGAGGAGCGCGTGACGCTGGTAGAGCGGATGGCCACCGACGCCATCCAGACCGGCCGCAGCGCGGTCGCGGAACTGTACGAAGCCCGCGCCAAGGAGTATCGTAGCTATGCTGCCACCTTGCGCGAAGCGGCGATCACCTCGCTCCGATTGGGCGGGGCCCCGCGCGAGCAGGATATCTAGCTGACGCGGCTTCTTAATATCGGATTGTAGGCGTATCGTTGTCTACGACGGACACGCTCTGGGAAACGCCATGAACGACGCAGAACAGATGGATCGCGGCGTGACGGGCGGTCCCGAGGGCGTCGGGGACAGTCCGGAACACGTGGCCCGCGCGATGCCGGTGGTCGGCGTCGGCGTCTGCGCGAGCTCGCTTCGCGCGCTCGAAACGCTGTTCGCCGGGATCGGGCCGGAGCTCGGCGCGGCCTATGTGATTGCGGTGAAACAGCAGGACGGGCTGAACGTCGGCACCGTCGTCGAGGTTCTCACCCGGCAATCGGCGCTGCCGGTGGTGCTCGGCCGCGATCATCAGCGGATCGAGCCGAACCACATCTATGTCGGCGGCCCCGACGACATGATCACGGTCGATGACGGGCATCTCGGCGTTCGCACCGCGGCCGAGCCGGTCGGGCATCGCGGCACGATCGATTCGATGCTCATCTCGCTCGCGGAGCATGCCCAGGATCGGGCGGTGGCCGTGCTCCTGGGCGGCCTGGGCAGCGACGGCACCGCAGGCGTGACCGCGACCAAGAAATATGGCGGGCTGTCGATCGCCGAAGCGGTCGGCGACGATCTCGCCCAGGGCGTCGCCAGCGCCTCCGGCGTCGTCGACCTCCATATCCCGGTCGAGCAGATCGTCACGCAGATCTCGCTGTACCTGAAAAGCGTCGCGGCGATTGGCGAGGGTCACGAGGCGGAGATCGTGCCCGAGCAGATCGAGGCGCAGGTGACTCGGATCACCACGATCCTGCGCAACGTCACCAGCCACGACTTCCACGGCTACAAGCGCGGCACCTTCCTGCGCCGCGTCCATCGCCGGCTCCAGGTGCTCCAGATCGAGCGCATCGACGATTATATCAACCGGCTGCGCACCGACCGGGCCGAAGTCCAGGACCTGTTCCAGGACCTGTTGATCGGCGTCACCCAGTTCTTCCGCGATCCGCAGGAATTCGACCTGCTCGAGCGCGAGATCCCGCGGCTGTTCGAAGGCAAGGGCCCGGAGGACCAGTTCCGCGTCTGGGTGCTGGGCTGCGCCACCGGCGAGGAAGCCTATTCGATCGCGATCCTGCTCCGCGAGCACATGGCGACGCTGCCGCACCCGCCGCACGTCCAGATCTTCGCCACCGATCTCGACGCGCGCGCGCTCGGCCTCGCGCGCGCCGGCCGCTATACCGACGCGATCGCCGACCATATCCGGCCCGACCGCCTCGAACGCTGGTTCGTCCGCGAAGGCGACACCTATTGCGTCGCCAAGGAAGTGCGCGAGATGTGCATCTTCTCGCCGCACAACGTGATCAAGGACGCGCCGTTCTCGCGCATCGACATCCTGTCGTGCCGCAATCTCCTGATCTATCTCAACGGCGACCTGCAGAACCGGGTCATCCCGATCTTCCACTTCTCGCTGCGCACCGCAGGCGTGCTGTTCCTCGGCAATTCGGAGAACATCACCCGCCACCAGAAGCTGTTCGCCCCGGTCGATCGCAAGAACCGGGTGTTCCGTCGGCAGGAAACGTCGATGCGCGTCGTCCCCGACTTCCCGCTAAGCGCACGCCCGCGCGCCGCCGACCAAGCCGATCCCTCGCACGCCGAGGCGCCCGGCCCGTCGCGCCTTGCGGTGGCGGTCAACCGCCAGGCGGAGGCGATCGCCGAACGCTATGCCCCCGCCTATGTCGTCGTCGACACCCAGGGCGACGTGCTGCATTTCTCGGGGCGGACCGGCCGCTTCCTCGAGCCGGTCGCGGGAACCGCGAGCCTCAACCTCGTCAACCTCGTCCACCGCGACCTTCGCGTCGACCTGCGTTCCGCGCTGCAACGCGCGGTGGCGGACAGCCGCCGTGTCGAACTGCCGCGGCTCGTCCTGCGCCAGGACGACCAGACGATCGGGGTCAACCTGATCGTCGAGCCGGTCGGCACCGGCGACATCACCGCGCTGCTGGTGCTGTTCCAGGATACCGGCCCGTTGCCCGAAGGCGTCGCTCGCGGCGACCGGGTCGAGGGCGGCGGCGAATATGTCGAGCGGCTCGAAGCCGAACTGCGCCTCACCCGGGACCGGCTGCAGGCGACGATCGAGGAGCTCGAATCGACCAACGAGGAGCTGAAATCCTCCAACGAGGAATATCAGTCGATCAACGAGGAGCTGCAATCCGCCAACGAGGAGATGGAGACGTCCAAGGAGGAGCTTCAGTCGGTCAACGAAGAGCTGCAGACCGTCAATGGCGAGCTGGCGCACCGCGTGTCCGAGCTCGGCCGGACGAATTCCGATCTCAAGAACCTGCTCGAAGCCACCCAGATCGCGACGCTGTTCCTCGACAACGACCTGCGCGTGCGGGGTTTCACGCCCTCCGCGACCGAGATCTTCCACCTGCTCGAGACCGACATCGGGCGGCCGCTCAACCATGTCGTCTCGCGGGTCGCCTATCCGTCGCTCCAGGACGACGTGCGTCAGGTCCTGAAGACGCTGGTGCCGGTCGAACGCACCGTGGTGGATCCGCAAACCCAGCGGCATCTCGCCGCCAAAGTGCTGCCCTATCGCAGCATCGACAATTTCATCAGCGGCACCGTCGTCACCTTCACCGATCTCACCGCGGTGCACCGCGCCGAGACGGCGCTCCGCGAAAGCGAGGAACGCTTCCGCAATCTCGTCGGAAGCTGGGCGCAGGCGATCTGGGAAACCGAAGCCGACGGCACGATCACGCAGGATTCGCCGACCTGGCGAGCGCAGACCGGGCAGACCATCGACGAGTGGCTCGGCCACGGCTGGATCGATGCGATCCATCCCGACGACCGCGACGACGCCAGCCTCTACTGGCGCGAAGCGCTGGCGTCGGGACGCCTGCTGAGCCGGGAATTCCGCGTACGGCGTCCCGACCGGAGCTGGAGCTGGAGCAACGTGCTCGCGGCGCCGCTGCTCGGCGAGGACGGATCGATCCGCAAATGGGTCGGCATGAACATCGACATCACCGTGCGCCGCGAAGCCCAGGAGGCGATGCAGGAAAGCGAGGAACGGCTGCATTCGCTGGTGGAGGGGCTGCCGCAACTGGTCTGGCGGGCGGTCGATCACGGTCAGTGGACCTGGGCGAGCCGGCAATGGATCGAATATACCGGGCAGGACGGCGCCGCCAGCCGGGGCCTCGGCTGGCTCGACGCGGTGCACCCCGAAGATCGGACGGCTGCCCTGCAGGCGTGGGATCAGGCCGAGGAAGAGAACGGCTTCAACGTCGAATACCGGATCCGCCGCATCGCGGACGGGGCGTTTCGATGGTTCCAGACGCGTGCGACCCCGGTGTGCGACGATGGTGGCGCGATCGTCGAATGGGTCGGGACCTCGACCGACATCCACGACCTGCGCGACCTTCAGGAACGCCAGGCGATCCTCGTCGCCGAGCTCCAGCATCGCACCCGCAACCTGATCGGGGTGGTGCGGCAAATGGCACAGAAGACCGCGTCGACGAGCCACGACCTGCCCGATTTCCGTGCCCGCTTCCGCGATCGGCTCGAAGCGCTCGCGCGCGTGCAGGGCCTGTTGTCGCGGCTCAACGAGCATGACCGCGTCACCTTCGACGAACTGCTGCTTACCGAGCTCACCGCGCACGGCGCCGAACCCGGCCAGAACGAACGGCTCCACCTCGAAGGACCAGCCGGCGTCCGGCTCCGCTCGACGACGGTTCAGACGCTGGCGATGGCGCTCCACGAACTCGCCACCAACGCGGTCAAATATGGCGCGATCGGCCAGCCCGATGCACGGTTGGCGATCAGCTGGCGGGTCGAGACCGAGGGCGAGAACGAGCAGCCGTGGCTGCATATCGACTGGCGCGAGACCGGCGTTGTCATGTCCCCGCCGGAGGACGGACCCCGCGGTGGCGGCCAGGGACGCGAGCTTATCGAACGCGCTCTGCCGTATCAGCTTTCGGCGCGTACAACCTATGTACTGGACAGTGACGGGGTACGTTGCACTATCGCGATGCCGGTTTCCCGCAATCACCTGATCGGCGGAGAAAGTTATGATTGATCATGGATTGCATCATTGCCGGATCCTCGTCGTCGAGGACGAATATATGCTCGCCGAGGAACTCGCGCAGGAGCTGGCCGATGCGGGCGCGCAGGTGCTCGGTCCGGTCGCGAGCATCGAGACCGCGATGGCGCTGCTCGACCACGAGGCGAACCCGCATGGCGCGATACTCGACGTGAACCTGGGCGGCGAACCGGTGTTTCCTTTGGCCGACACCTTGATCGGCCGCGGCATCCCGGTGATTTTCACCACGGGCTATGATCCGGCCACCCTGCCGATCCGGTTCGCCCATGTACGAACCTGTGGAAAGCCGTTCACCTCGGCTCGGGTGACCGAGGCGATCGGCAGCGCGATCCACGCGTAGATCCTGGCAGCATGATCGCAGGCGGAGGCGCTAGCGGCTCTCCGCGACCGGCAGCACCGCGATGCGATTGAACAACTTGATGAGCTGTTCGGTCTGGACCGGCTTGCCGAGTGACGGCGTTTCGAGAAAGCGTTCGGGCAATGCCGAACGATCATAGCCGGTCACGAAGGCGAACGGGACCGCACCGGCTTGCAACAGGTCGGCGACGTCGAACGCGAGGTCGCCGCGCAGGTTCACGTCAAGCAGTACGCAATCGAGCCGCTCGCCCGATCGGATGAACGCCTTTGCCTCGTCCGCGGTCGCCATCGGGCCGATCACGACCGCGCCGGCGTTCGTCAGCGCCGAGCGCGCTTCGTCGGCGAGAAAATACTCGTCCTCGACCACAAGGATGCGTGCACCAGCCAGCGTCTGGGTAGCCATGGATGCCCCTCCTTGTCCGAGTCGAGCGTTAGCCTATCGTTGCAAGGCCGCCCTAACCTACATCAGTTCCGCCAATGTCCCAAACCGGTAGGATTTCACGACAAGTGGTGACGCCGCGCATAGCGGACCTATCCACTTGATGCCGCGTTGGTGGTCGAAGAAACTGGAAGCATCGCTCCGTGTTCGAGGCAGACACAACAACGTCCGAACTGGCAGCCTTGCGGGCAAGGCTTTCGGCTGCGGAACAGCGGTCGGCAGAGCTTCAGGTCGCGCTCGATCGATCGGAGGCGCGCGAACAAACGCTGGTCGATGAACTCGAGCATCGCATCCGCAACATGCTTGGTTTGATCCGTTCGATCTATCGCAGGATGCGCGAGGGCGGTGCATCGCAAGACGAGTTCGCGGAGCATTTCATCGGTCGACTCGACGTCATTGCGCGATACCAGGCAAATCTCGTCGACGCGCAGCGGCCGGGCGTCGAACTCGAAGACGTGATCTGGAACGAGTTGCTGCAAGTCCATCTGCCGGCTGGCGCCAAGCTGACGGTGAGCGGACCGCCAATTCTCCTGCAGCAAAAGGCGCTCGAATTGTTCGCGCTGGCGATCCACGAACTGACGACCAACGCGATCAAGTTCGGCGCGCTGCGGCATGGCGGCATCCTGACGATCGACTGGACGGCGTCGGATCGCGCGCTGCTGTGGCAATGGAGCGAGACAACGGTACCGATGCTTGCTGCCGCACCGCGGCCGCGCGGCTTCGGCCAGCAGCTCGTCGAAGAGGCGCTGCCGTACCAGCTCGGCGCGACTACCTCGTTCGAGTTCCGCCCCGGCGGAGTCAAATGCTCGATCGAACTGCCGCTGCCCAGGCCCGATGCGATCCAGAACGCCGACGCCGATGCCGATGCGGCTGCCGATGCCGATGCCGATGCCGATGCCGATGCACCCTTTTATGCTGCTGAACCGGAGTGATCACGATGCAAGCGACCATAACCCAGGCGGGCCCGTCAGCGCTCGTGACACGCTTGTCGCGACTCGCTCCGCTCGGCGATGCCGATTACCGTGCGATCGCGCTTGCCGAGCGCGACCAGCGTCGCTGGCCTGCGCGCCGCGAGATCCTTGGCGAAGGCGAGCCGATCCGCGAACGTCGTGCGATCGTCAGCGGGTGGGCGTGCCGGCAGCGCATCCTCGCCGATGGGCAGCGGCAGATCATCAGCTTCCTCCTTCCCGGCGACCTGATCGGCATGTGCCGGCATCGCAATCCGGTCGCGTCCACGTCGATCCTCGCGGTGAGCGAAGTCGTGACCTGCACGGTCCCCGACGCGCCCAGCGAAGACGGTCCGCTGGCGCAAGCCTATGCGCTCAGTAGCGCAATGGAGCAGCATTATCTGCTGGCCCAGATCACCCGCCTGGGGCGGCTCAGCGCGCTCGAGCGCCTCGCCGACTGGATCCTCGAGATCCAGGAACGGCTTGCGTTCGCGGATCTGTCGGAGGGCGATCAATTGCCGGTGCCGCTGACCCAGGAATTCCTGGCGGACACGCTCGGCCTGACCAGCGTCCACGTCAATCGTACGCTGAACACCATGCGGCGCGACGGCCTGCTCACCTCGCGGGGAGGAACGATCGTGCTGGCGGATCGCGATCGGCTGGAGAAAATGGTCGGCTACCAGCGGGCGCGGGTCACCACCGGCTAGCGCGCGAGCGCGCGTTCCAGCTCGGCCCGGTTCATCGTCGAGCGGCCGGGAACGTCGCGCCGCTTCGCTTCTGCGTAAAGGTCGGCCTTGGTGCGGTGATCGCGGAACGGACGGGTCTTGGCTGCGACGTCATCAGGTTGCGCTGAATGCTGCTTGCCCTGCCTGGTATCTGCCCGCTTCTTGCTCGTAGTGCGGGCATAGTCGCTGTCCGACAATGCCTCACGCGCGGCCTTTGGAAGATAGCGTTCGTGGGTCTCGCCGCTGGGCTTGCCGGACTTCGTCCCCCATTCCTCGTCGGACCATTCGTGCAGCGAGTTATGGGGATCCTTCTTGCCGATATAGCCGCCACCGCGCTTCTTGTATTCGGACACGGCGAGCTGCGCCTTGCGCGCGGACCATTCGCCCTTCTCACCGCCCTTGTCGCCGGCGGTCACCTCTTCCTTGACCTTGTCCCATAGCTCGGGATCGCTGCGCTTGGCGGTGGTGCTCATGCGAGATCAACCTCGGTGTGCGCCGGCATGTTCCCGGCGGGCTGCGGATAGAGACGCTCCTCGTCGATCTCGGCGGTCTGGCGTTCGAGCGCGTCCACCCCGCCGAACTGGAACGCGATCTGCGACCTGTAGGCAGCGCACATTCGCAAGCGCGCGCTGCGATCGAGCGGAGAGAGCGGGTGGCGGATGGCGGGGTCCTGATGGCGCGACTGCCCGGCGCGGCGCAGATATGGCCAGTCTTCCCACAACATCTGCGGGCACGGACAAGTCTTCAGCGCATCGCGCACGATCCAGTGATCGACATGGTCGCCGATCGCGAGCGGCCCGAGCAACAGATCGGGGGAAAGGTCCTTTACCAGCGTCGCGAGTGCATAGGCCAGCGGGCCGAGCACGCCATCGTCCATGCGCCTTCCCGCGAACAGCTCGGCAGCGCTGGCATAGCCGCGATGCGGCGCTTCGAGGAACGGTAGGTGGATCGCGGCGGCGCCGATCACCGCACAGGCGGCGAGATCTTCCGCGCGGCGCAACGCCATATAGTCGATCTCCGGGCCAAGGCCCTTGTCGAGCTGGCAGGCGAGCGCGAACCCTTGCGGTCGCGCGACATTGCCGGTGAAGCAGGTCACCACGGTCACGCGGTCGCCCGCCCGCGCATGGGCCGCGAGCATGCCACCCACCGAAAACGCCGCGTCGTCGAGATGCGGCGAGATCGCGACGACATGCGTCACAGCAGGTGCGGCTCGGCGCGGAACCGACACGGCTCGATCGGGATGTCCTCGGCGATCCCGATGGCGGGGCAGGTGCCGACCAGCGTCTCGTAGACGCCGACGATCTGCCGCCCGACCGCGTCCCAGCCGTAGACGCGCCCGCAGTCCTCGAGCGCCGCCGCCGCGAGCCGATTGCGCAACGCCGGATCGGTCACCAGGCGCCCGAGCGCGGCGGCCAGTGCGGGTACGTCGCCGGCCTCGACCAGCAAGCCGTTCTCGTCGTCGCGCAGGCAATCGACGACCCCGACCGAGCGGCACGACAGCACCGCATGGCGGCTCGCCATCGCCTCGAGAATGGTATTGGAAAAGCCCTCGGCATAGGTCGGCGAGACGAACACGTCGTGTACGCGGTAGAGATCGGGTACCCGGTCGTAGTCGGCATAGCCGGTGAACGCGACGCGGTCGCCGAGTGCAAGGTCGGCAGCGAGCGCACGGGCCGGCTCCAGGTCGGGTCCGATCCCGGACACGGTGCAGCGCCAGTCGCCGGCAATTTCGGGAAGTGCGCGCAGCATGTCGAGCACGCCTTTGCGGCGGTCGACCCGCCCGTGGTACAGCAACCGCGCGGGGCCGTCGGCCAGCTTGCCGGGCGTGAACCGATCGGTGTCGACCGCGCCGGGCACGATCGTGAAGCGCGTCATCGGCGTGCCCAGCCGGTCGTGCACCTCGCGCGCGAAGCTGTCGCCGCCGATCAGGACCGCGCCGGCATGCGCAAGCACCCGCTCCATCGCGATGCGGTGGGTGGCGCAGCACGAGCCGACCCAGTGCCCGTCGCCGCCCTGGATCGACACCACGCACGGCACGCCGAGGCGCTGCGCCGCGAGCAATGTCGCCCAGCCGGTAGGGTAGCCATATTGCGCGTGGAGGATCTCGAACGGCGCCTCCGCATGCGCCGTGGCGATGGCGTCGGCGAGAGCGGCCACGTCGCGCTCGAAATCGCCGCCGTCCTGCTCGCCGGTCGCTTCGAGCCCGATCACTCGCACCCCCGGCACCGCGGGCGGCGGGCCGCCGCCATAGACGCGGCGCTTGTCGGGATCGCCATAATATTGGCTGATCATGGTCACGTCGTGCCCTGCCGCAACGAGCTGGCGGAGCAGGTTGATCGCGTAGATCGACATGCCCGAGATCGCGGGGAAGAACCGGCGCGAGACGAAGCAGATCCTCACGCGGTCGCGTTCCGCAGATAGGCGATCGCTTCGGGAATCGCGGCGTGCGCGCGCGGGCTTTCGCGCGACAGCTCGACGCAGACCAGCCGCTCGAACCCGATCGCATCCAGGGCTTGGAGCACCGCGGGGACGTCCATGTCGCCCTCCCCGAAGGGCAGATGATTATGGTCGCCGCGGCGCATGTCCTCGATCGCCACGGTGCCGAGCCGGTCGGCGTAGCGCCGCACCGCGTCGGCGGGTTCGATGTCCTGCGTGACCAGGCAGTGCCCGGTATCGAGCGCGAGCTTGAGCCGCGGGTGCCGCGCGCGCAGCCGTTCATAGTCCGCCACCGTCTCCACGAGCATTCCGGGCTCGGGTTCCAGGCTCGCATCGACCCCGTGTCGCTCGGCGTGATCGAGGACCAGTTCCAAACCATCGTCGATCCACCCCCAGGCCTCCACCCCAACCCCCACCCCCGGGACCCCCGCCCAGAAGGAGACGGTCTCGCTGCCGAGGATCGCCGCAATGGCGAGAGCACGATCGAGGAAATGGATGCGGCGTGCGCGACCTTCGGGATCGGGCGAAACCAGGGTGGGTTCATGCTTGCGGCGCGGGTCGAGCAGGTAGCGAGCGCCGGTCTCGATCACGCTGCCGAGCCGCAGGTCCTCCAGCAGTCGTGCCACCCGCGTCGCCTCATTCTGCCACTTCGCACCGAACGGATCTAGGTGGTGATGATCGAGCGTCAGCGCGACACCGTCATAGCTGGAGTCCGCGATCAGCCGGAGCCCATCGTCGAGCCGGTGATTGGCGGCGCCATTGGTGTTGTAGGCAAAGCGCAGCGTCATGCGAATTCCTCGACGCCGGCGACATGATGCGCCTCGGGCTCTCGATATAGAGGGTAGAGCGTCCCCACTGTACGATCCGCCTCCGCGGTATCGAACAGCGGATGCCCCAGTCGCTCCGCGTCCGCCGGTGGCAGCCGCACAAGTCGCCGCGTGTCGGTGGGCGTGCCGAACCCGATCAACGGCGAGTCTGTCGCGAGCAGTTTCTCGGTATTGCGCGTGCCGATCCGGTAGTAGCTCATCGTTTCCACCTCCATGCCGGGAACGATCACCTTCACCACCGCCACCGCGCGGTCGGCGGGCGACATGTCGACATAGAGGATGTCGAAGCCAGCGGCCCCGACCGCGGCCCGCGCGATTTCCGCACGGGCATGGCCATCGGGCGCCGGTTGGCTCGGCAGCGACGAGAATGTACGGTTCGAGCGCTCGGACAACAGCGTTTCCTCCAGCTGGCCGCGCAGCGTGGCAGCATCGCGACGGGTCCAATCCTGCATCGCGTCGAACGCCCGCGTGTCGCTCGACTTCGCCGCCCCCCCCGCCTGAGCAAGGAAGCGCCGGACGTAGCCCTCCGGCGCGAATTGCGCTGCGAGGTCTGCCGGGCCGTGTGCGAACGCCTTGCGCGCGCGGCTGGCGGCAAATTCGGTCAGCGCCTTGTCGAGTGCGGCGTCGCGGTCCGGATGGCACGCTTCGCCACAGGCGGTGACCATAATTGGGGCCGCGGGCGCCCCCGTTTCGTCGACGCCGACGCAATAAAGGTTCGGCAACCCGAACGCGTCTGTCGCATATTTAGGGATCGCGCGAATACCCGCAGCAGCGAAGCGATTGAGGATCGCGTTGGTCGACGGTGCCGGCGGAACGTCGAGGTCGAGTACCACGCCGCGGTCGAGCGCCCGGAACAGCAAGCCGTTGCCATCGCGTTGCAGGATCTCGCACAGGCCATGTCCAACCGCCCAGTCGAGGTCGGGACCAGCACCCATCCCGTTCGAGATGATCGTGGTGAACGGACGATAACCGGGCGACAGCTCCTTAGCCGAATAAGCGGCGAGGTCGATCGGGACGAGAACCGTGCTGCCATCCGCCCAGCGTTTTGCTTCAACCCATTCTAGCAGCGTATCGCGGCCTACCGCGGAACCGGCGGGCAGGCACAAGGTAAGAGGATCGGCGACTGAACGCGCGCCGAGGCTCGCCACAAGATCGGTGTAGCTGCCGCGTGTCTTCGGTCGCGCACTGAGGGTCAGCGTCGGCCAGATCATCTCGGCAATCTCACCGAGGCCGCCGAGCACCGCCGCCTCGTCGGTGGCACCGTAGCCGACGCCATAAGGCATGATCCCGTCGAGCGCCGTATCTTCGGGGAACAGCGCGACGACCCAGACGGGCAATCCCAGCCGATCGAGCGGGTGGATCGGGAAGGCGACGACATCGCCCGCCGGGAACGAATCGAGATAGGCCTGGGCGGCTGCCCCCAGGCCGGTGGGAAGCCCGCTCCTCATAGCGGCAGCCGCTTCACGCCGGGAGTGCGCGCCAACCCTTCGTCGAGCGCCGCCAGCGCAACCCCGCTGTCGACCTCCGGCGCAAATTCGAACGGCGTCAACACCGCGTCGAACGCCAGCGGGGCGATCACGTCGCGATAGCGTCGCAGCTCGGCATGGGTCAGCGGGATATCCTTGTGAAACGCCTTGTGGCTCGAGATCGCGGTCGATCGTCCGTTCGCGTCCTGATCGATCTT